>JANXXF010000307.1 GCA_025350775.1 Actinomycetes bacterium | reverse complement strand
CGCGAGCGAGCGGCTCCGGGTTGCACGGAGCGCTGCAATGCGATCTCGCTCGGCGGTCATCGTATCGAGCACGCCGCGGCGCGTGAGGTACGCCGAACGCGCCATAGCCGCGAACGCTGCTTGCCGTCGTCGCAACTCCTTGTAGCGGACGCGGGCACGCGCGACATCACGTCGCGCTCCCGCCAGCTGGGCGACGAGCGAAGCATCCTCCCGCATGATCCGCGAGGCGAAGTCGACCTGATCGATCGCGTCGCCGAGGCTGGACGCGCCGACGAAGACCTCCAGTGCGGTCGGCTCGTCGGAGCTGTACGCATCGACCAAACGCCGGTCGAGTCGAATGGTCGCAAGCCGCAGTTGACGCCTCAGAAACCCGAGCTCGGCCCGGAGCCGTGTCAGCCGTGCCTCCGTCGCCCGCACTGCCGCGTGCGCCCTGGTGAGGTGCGTCTCGAGGCGCCCGACCTCACCGGCCAGGCGATCGACCCGTGGCTGTGCCCGTGCGATCCGGTCACTCTGTACGGCGATGACGGTCTGGAGGGTCTGCTCGCGCTCACGCGCCGACGCGATCAGCGCCTTCGTGCTGGAGAGGCGGTGGCTCAGGCCGTCACGCAGGTCGGCCGGCGTTGCGCCGCGTACGGCGTCCGCACCGCCTGCGAGCGCTACGACGAGCGAGAGCACGACGATGCCGCGTGGCGCGTGCGCTGCTAACGGCCGCTTTGGCGGCCGACCCGTCCCACCGGGATTCATGCCCTTCGCGCGGCGGCGATCCCGCCTTCGTGTTCGAGCGCGACGACGACGGGGTCGACGAAATGCCGCGCCGCGAGCATCTGTTCCCACTGCTCCGGTCGAGCAGGGTGCTCCCAGTCGCGCCGAATGATGCGGATCGCGTTGCGCGCGAGTCGCGCGAAGCCGGCGGGGCCTGCCGCTGCAATGAGCTTCATCTTCTCCGCCACGATGCGACGATCACGCGGGCAGAACGACAGGCCGAACATCATGTCGCAGACCACCAATCGTCCCCCAGGTACGAGGATGCGGCGTGCCTCGCTGAGGGCGAGCTCCTTGCCGAGGTCGTCGAGGTGATGGAACGCATAGTTCGAGACGATCAGTGATGCCGAGCCGTCCTCAAGCGGAAGTGAGCGCATGTCTGCGCCTACAGCCGTAATGTTCGTGATCCCCCCTGCGGCGGCGCGCTGCTCGAGGCGCGCGAGCATCGCGGGCGCCGAGTCGACTGCGATGACATTCTCCACCTGAGGCGCGACGAGTAGGCTCAGCAGCCCGGTGCCGGCGCCGAGATCCACGACGTGATCGTCTCGTTGTAGCGCTGCGAAGGAGACGACCAGGCGGGCCAACCTGTGGAAGGCTGGCGTCGCGGCCACCTCCTCCCAGGCGTCCACCTTCGCATCCCAACCCGAACCGCGTGGCACTTCGTCGCTGCGACGGCGGGTGGCGCTCCGGGGCCCGGCCGCTCTCGGCGGCAGGGCAGACGAGAAATTCCGTTCGTTCATCTGGTTGGCCTCTCCGTGGCAGTTCGCGGCATCCGCCGGGTCGTCGTCCTAACGCTCGAGCCAGGCTAGGAACGTCCGATGAAGAAGCTGTGAAGCATCGCTGTCGGCACGCGGGTTACTTCACGGCTCCTTCAAACCCAGGCAGGCGACTCGGCACGGAAGCGAATGAAGGGATGCCGCTGTGAAGCTCGCGATCATCGGTCGCAAAGTCGCTGGGAGGGGAAGGGCGCGCACGCAGGAGCTGCGTCTGGAGCTTCGCCGTGGCAACTCGCCCGAAACCGTCCGCGAGCGCGCCGCAGTGCCGGTCGCTCTTGTCGTTTGCCGCGGGGACGCCTCGTCGTGCGGGGAGTGGCTGATCGTGCCTGTGCTCGGCAGGAGCGTGTCGCTTCCGCTTCACGAGGACGTTCGCGTCGAGCTCGGCGTGCCGGCGCCCGGCGAGTACGAGCTCACCTGCGAGCTGGGCCTATATCGCGGAAAGCTCGTGCTGGACTGACACGGCCGAGCGCGTCCCGGCGGTGGGCGTGGAGTCGCTCCTCCTGCTAACGGTGCGCTTGATGCGTGAAGCACAGGCCGGGCACAGATCGGTCAGCGTCGCCTGTGCGGTCTGCGCGAAGGCCGCCAGGCCGAGGCACCCGCGAAAGCGCACGGCGCGCCGGGTGAACGCATCCGTATCGTTGACAAGCGTCCGTCTCCCGGCGGCCAGGTCACGGGTGATGTCCCTGGCGAAGAGCGCTGTAGCAGCGTTCAAGCCGGCGCACCGGGATGCCGCCCGGTCGCCGTGGCGCCCCAAAACTACAACGCCGACAATCGCCAACAGCGCAAGCGTCGAGAGCAGACCGACGATGACAACGAGGCTGGTCGACCAGCGCCGTCCGTTGTGGCGCATGCCGTTACACGAGTCGCACATCGGCATCTCCGCGTCGAGTCAGCACGATCACCATTCGTTGCAGACAGGCAAGCGGTTCGGAGTGGGCGAGGCCTAGGCCACCTGGATGGCCGATCGGCGCAGCGTAGTCACCAGGAATACGGCGAGGAGGGCCGCGATCCCGGCGCCGAGGAGGAGCGGACGTGTGAGCGTGCTGCTCAACGCATCGAGGCAGAAGTGCGAGATGAGACTGCATGCCCGTCGGTCGGTCGCGAGCACGGTTGTCGCTCCGGCTCCGAGTCCGACCCCGAGGCTGCGGGCGCAGGCGAGGATCGTCGAACCTTCGACGATGCGTTCCGGGGGCAAGGCCGCCATCGCCGCTGCGGTGCTCGGCGCCATCAGCGCACCGAGGCCGATACCTACGAGTACCAGGGTCGGGAGGGTGTCAAGGAGATGGGCATGGCTCGTCCACCTCGCTGCGGTTGCCATCGCAGTCATGAGCGTCAACGACCCCATCACCATCGGAATGCGAGGGCCGCTGCGAGCACACCAGCGGGTGATGAACGGGCCGATGACGATCGGCGGCACCGCGACGACGACCAACGAGAGCGCAGCATCGATGGCTGAGAGCCCGAGCACCAGCCGGTCGTAGAGAGGAACGAGAAAGACGACGCTGTAGAGGAGGCCGCTGACGATCAACCCGGCGACCGTTGGTGCTGCAAACGCACGGGAGCCGAGGCAGGAGGGAATGCGCCGTCGAGCTCGCCGTCGATACCGCGCGCGGCCACTCCAGCACGCTCCAACGGCGAGAGGTAGCAGCAACAGATCCAGTCGGTGCAGTACCAGCGCGAGCTCCACGCTGGCGAAGGCTGCCGATGCGGCCGCGACTATCCGGATCGGGAGCGGCGTCCACGTCTGCGCGTCCACCGGTAGCGCGCGAGAGACGAGCCGCATGGACAGCAGAACCAGGCCGACGGCAGCGGCGAAGTACGCCCTCCAGGTCATCATCCCGACCGCCGCCGCGGCTACGAGTGCGCCGACAGCGACCATCGACGACGACACACCTGACCACCACGCAATCGCCTTGCCGCATGGCTCGCCGCACTGCGTGCGCAGCGTGGCAAGCATCGTCGGCGAGACGATGGCTGTGCCGATGCCTTCGAGAACGCGACCGGCGATGACGGTCTGCACGCTCGGCGCGATCGCGATCGCCATCGTCCCGGCTGCGAACAGCCCTAGTCCTAGCTGCAACGCTCGGCGCGGCCCAACGCGGCCGGCGACGACCGATGCCGGCATCAACAGGAGCGCGACAGTCAGAGCGTAGGCGCTCCCTACCCAGCCCAGGCTCGTGAGCGTCAATCCGAATCGTTGCCGCAACTCTGGGCCCAGCACCGGAAGGCCTGCGTCCGTAAACACGATCGCGCTCGCTGCCAGAGTCAGCGCGATGATCCTTGTGCGGTAAAGGGAATGTGGCAAAGTCGGCGATCCGCCGGGGACGCGGCGGCAGCCGGGTAATCGACAGGCAAAGTCGGTACGTGAACTGGCCGGACGAGCCGGCGGAGTTCGGGCGAGGCTCCCTTCGTTCCGTGTTGTCCGCGCGAGCGCTACGCGGAACGAACGATGCCACGCGGCGGCCGCCGGCGTACGCTCGGTCCTCATCAGGCAGGCGCTTCGATGAAAGGAGAATCAGGCAACGCCCAGGCTTCACGCTCGCCTTCCTCGTCACGGTGGTGGCCCTCGCTCCCGGTGCCGTATCGGCGGCACTGCCGGCCGGCGGCACCCTGACTATCCGCCACGCTACCCGCGGCTGCCACGACTGGTCGCTCGACGGAGGCCCCTTCAAGGTGGCTCAGAAGCCCCAGCTCGCGCGCGGCGGCACGCTGGTCATTACGAACAAGGACCTGATGGTTCAGCATCACGACGCCGGTCATCTCCGACGCCGACCGCAGCCTGTCGAAGGCGTTCAACACGCTGGGCAAGGGCATGCACGACGACACTCCCGGGCACACCTTCGTGCTGATCGACAGGGGGAAGGTCGTCTGGTATCGCGACTACTGGCTCGCGCCCTACCGGACGATGTATGTAAAGCCGGCGACGCTCCTCGCCGACATCCCGACGGGCCGGTGAGCTGCTGGTCTGGCCCGCGCGTTGCGCGCGAGCTAATCCGTAATTACCCCCGGACAGTATGTGGCAGATCCGGATTCGGCGGGGATCGCGGCCGGAGATGCTGCGGTATGTCGAGGAAAGGAGATTGACGATGTCGAACTACCTGTTCCTGCTTCTGCTTGTGGCCTGCCCGCTGATGATGGTCTTCATGATGCGCGGCAAGCACGGCGGCCACGAGGGTGACGCGGCGGGTGGCCCCGGACACGGGCATGCCAGCGGCTGCGGCCACGGTCACGCGCACGACCACGGCGACACCCGTCGCGACGGCGCTGCCGACACCGGGGCGAACGCCTCTCTGGAGGAGCTCCGCCGTCAGCGCGAACAGCTCGACCGCGAGATCGAGGAGCGCGAGGCGAAGGACGACGTGCCGACACCGGCCGGTCGTGTTCGGCGGTGAACGACAACGGCTACGGGTTGTGGGGCCTCGTCGTCTTCAACTCGCTGCTCTTCATCGTCTTCGCTGCGAGCTTCTTCCATCCGAAGACGACGCGCGACTGGCGGGCGCTGGGCGCCTTCTCCGCGTTCCTCGTCGCCCTGTTCACGGAAATGTACGGCTACCCGCTGACCGTGTACCTGCTGACCGGGCCGCTCGCGGGGCTGATCCCGGGCGTCAACCTCACCCACAACGCGGGTCACCTCTGGACCGACTTGATCGGCTGGAAGGGCGACCCGCACCTCTCGCCGTTCCATCTGGTGAGCTACGTGTTCATCGGCGGGGGCTTCTGGCTGATCGCCGCCGCCTGGCGGCACCTTCACGCCGCACAGCGCGCCGGCGTTCTCGCGACCGACGGGCCGTATGCCCGGGTCCGCCATCCGCAGTACTCCGGCCTGATCCTGATCATGGTCGGCTTCCTGCTGCAGTGGCCGACGCTGGCGACGCTTGTGATGTTCCCGGTACTCGTCTTCGTCTACCGGCGACTGGCGATCCGTGAGGAGCGCGACGTTCGTGTCGAGCTCGGCGACGCCTACGACCGATACGCAGCGCGCGTGCCACGGTTCATCCCGCGTCGCCGCCAGGGCTCCCGTCCCACAGCGACACCGATCGGGAGCGGACGATGAGCGCGGCGATCGAAGCAACGGCCGCAACGAAGCCTCGGCGCGGCTTCGCAGGACGTGTCTGGGCGGCGATCGTCGCCGCGTGGGGCGTGCTCAGCGGGCTCGCGCCGCACGTCCTCCACCACGTCGGCCCGCTGGCGGGCGCGGCGCTGCTCTCCGGTTTCGGCGGCAAGGTGCTCTTCTTCGCGCTGGGGTTCGTGCTGTCCGTTCCGCTGTTCCGCCGCCTCTATCGTCGCTTCGAGACCTGGCAGGCGCCGGCGCTCGCAATCGGCGTCTTCGCAGTCATGTTCGCCGTCTCCTCGCTGGTGATCGCGCCCCTCATCACCGGTGGGTCGACGACGCCGGCGCCGCCCGGCATTCAGCAGCCGCCCGACCATGCGAGTCACCACCTCAAGTAGCGCCGGTGCCATACCCCCTATTGGTATACTCAGGACGGAGGTAACGAGATGACAGAGATCACGTACAACGTTCCCGACATGACCTGCGGCCACTGCAAGCAGGCGATCAGCTCCGGGCTCGCGCGGGTCGCGGGCGTGGCGTCCGTCGATGTCGACCTCGCCACGAAGCGGGTCGTCGTCCGCGGCGACGGCCTCGACGACGTCGCGCTCCGCGTCGCGATCGCGGACGCGGGCTACGAAGCCACGTAGCGATGGCGATTGCGACCCGTCCCGAGCAGGAGACGCCGCAGGAGATTAGGCTCGATCTCGAGGGGATGACGTGCGCGTCGTGCGCTGCGCGCATCGAGAAGAAGCTCAACCGCCTCGACGGCGTCGAGGCGACGGTTAACTACGCGACCGAGCAGGCAACCGTGCACGCCGCTCCTGGCGTCTCGGTGCGTGACCTCGTCGGCGCCGTCGAATCGGTCGGTTACGGGGCGCAGGTCGCGCAACCGGCTGAGGCCGCTCACGCGGCCGGCGAGCACGCGGAGCACCGCCGCGACGAGCCGTTGCGTGTCCTGACGCGCCGCCTTTCGCTCGCGATCGTGCTCACCGTCCCGGTGGCGCTACTGGCGATGGTGCCGCCGCTGCAGTTCCGTGACTGGGAGTGGGTCACGCTCGTGCTGTCGACGCCGGTTGTCTTCTGGTCCGGCATCGGCTTCCACCGTGCGGCCCTGAAGAACGCGCGCCACTTCGCTGCCTCGATGGACACGCTCATCTCGATCGGCACGCTGGCCGCGTGGCTCTGGTCGACCGTGGTGCTGGTCGGCTCGCTCGAGGCTCACGTCTACTTCGAGGTGGCCGCCGTCGTGACGACGCTGATCGTGCTCGGTCGCTTTTTGGAGGCGCGCGCGAAGGGCCGTTCGTCGGAGGCGATCCGCAAGCTGCTCGAGCTCGGGGCCAAGGAGGCGCGGCTGCTGCGCGACGGCGAGGAGGTGCTCGTCCCGATCGCAGAGCTCCAGGTCGACGACCTGTTCGTGGTGCGTCCGGGCGAGAAGCTGGCGACCGATGGCGCGGTCGTCGAGGGCGAATCGGCGATCGACGCCTCGATGCTGACGGGCGAGTCGGTGCCGGTCGAGGTGGCCATCGGCTCCGACGTCGCAGGCGCGACCGTCAACACGTACGGGCGGCTCGTCGTTCGAGCGACAAACGTCGGCGCCGACACGGCGCTCGCACAGATCGCGCGTCTCGTCGACGCCGCGCAGTCGGGCAAGGCCCCGGTGCAGCGGCTCGCCGATCGCGTCTCCGCGATCTTCGTCCCGATCGTGATCGCAGTCGCACTGCTCACGCTCGCCGGCTGGCTCGCCTCCGGGGCGGGCGCGAGCGCGGCGTTCACCGCGGCCGTCTCGGTGCTGATCATCGCCTGCCCGTGCGCCCTCGGCCTCGCGACTCCGACCGCGCTGATGGTCGGCACCGGCCGCGGCGCGCAGCTCGGCATCCTGATCAAGGGCCCGCAGATCCTCGAGCAGACCCGGCGCGTCGACACGATCGTGCTCGACAAGACCGGCACGGTCACCGAGGGCAAGCTGGAGCTGGCCGAGGTCGTGCTGCAGAACGGCGCCCGACGCGATGAGGTGCTGCGGCTCGCGGGCGCCGTCGAGGCGGCTTCCGAGCACCCGATTGCTCAGGCGGTCGTGCGGGCCGCGCGCGCGGAAGTCGGCGAGCTGCCGGCCGTCTCGTCGTTTCGCAACGAGCCGGGCGTCGGCGTCAGCGGCAGCGTCGAGGGCCGACTGGTAGCGGTCGGCCGCAGCGGCGGGCGCATCGAGGTGAGCTGGGACGGCGACGTGCGCGCAACCCTCGTCGTGCGCGACACCGTCAAGGCGACCAGCGCCGAGGCGATCCGGGAGTTGAAGGAACTCGGGCTGACGCCGGTGCTGCTCACCGGCGACTCTGCGGAGGCGGCGCAGCGGGTTGCGGCCGAGGTCGGCATCGACCGCGTGCTGGCCGAGGTCTATCCCGACGACAAGGTGCGCGAGATCACGCGCCTCCAGCAGGCCGGGCATGTCGTCGCCATGGTCGGCGACGGCGTCAACGACGCTCCCGCGCTCGCCCAGGCCGACCTCGGCCTTGCCATCGGCACTGGCACCGACATCGCCATCGAGGCCAGCGACCTCACGCTCGTCTCCGGCGACCTGCGCGCCGCTGCCGACGCGATCCGCCTCGCCCGCAAGACGCTGCGCACGATCAAGGGCAACCTCTTCTGGGCCTTCGCCTACAACGTCGCGGCGATCCCGCTCGCGGTTGCCGGGCTGCTCAACCCGATCGTCGCCGCCGCAGCGATGGCCGGTTCGAGCCTCTTCGTCGTCAGCAACAGCCTCCGCCTGCGCCGCTTTCGCAGCGCACGCCAGGCCGGCGCGGGGAGAGCCGCGTGACCGAATCAGCCAGCGTCCACGAGCACACCCACGCTCACGGGTACACGCACGACAAGGACGCCCTCGTCAAGCGGCTCCACCGTATCGAGGGCCAGGTGCGCGGCATCGAGCGCATGGTCGACGGCAACCGCTACTGCATCGACATCCTCACGCAGATAGCCGCCGTCAAAACGGCGCTCGAGTCG
>JANXXF010000271.1 GCA_025350775.1 Actinomycetes bacterium | reverse complement strand
TCGAGAACTTCTTCGCCACCATCGAGGCGACGCAGTACGAGACGAGGCCCGGCCCGATCACCGGGATCGAGAGCTGCGAGCGCAGCGCGTAGAGGCCCGAGTCCGACACGGTGTCCATGCAGACCGCGTCGAAGCCCTCTTTTTCGGACAGCAATCCCGCCTCGGTGATGTACGCGTCGAGCAGCGTCGCCTCGTAGTAGCTGTCGAGATTCGTGATCGAGTTGCGCACGGGGATGCACTCGACGACGGTGTCCGGCCCGAGGATGTCGTGCGGGATCTGGGCCGCCCGGTTGGCGATGCCCTCCTCGTCGAACGGGAACGGGATGATGTACTTGATCCGGATCGGCACGGCTCGGCTCCTCGTCGTTGCTGGCGGGCCTGTCCTACGTCAGACTGCGGGGCACTGTCAAGCGACACGGGGAGCCGGCATGCCTTTCGTCGAGGCCAACGGGGTCAATCTCTACTACGAGTTCAGCGGCCCCGAGGACGGCCCGGTGATCATCCAGTTCGGCGGCGGCCTGTTCGGCCGTCACAACTTCGGGATGGTCAACGACGGCATGCGCGCGAAGGGCTTCCGCCTGCTGGCGTTCGACGCGCGCGGCTACGGCCAGTCCAGCTGCCCGCGCGAGCCATACACGATCGAGGGCTGGGCCGACGACGGTGCCGCGCTCGTGCGCGCCCTCGGGCTGAAGCAGGTGCTCGTCCACGGGACGTCGATGGGCGGCATGATCGGCACCGCCTTCGTCGCCAAGTACCCGGAGCTGACGATCGCCGGCTGCTCGGACGTCGCCTTCGCCAAGCCCGACGTCTACCGCAAGACGGTGCTGCGCATCTGGCGGCGCATGGCCGAGAGCATGCCCTGGGACGACTTCTCCGACCACGTCACGACGCAGGCCGTCGGCGCCAAGTTTCTCGAGTCGGAGGCGGGCAAGGACACCTTCGAGCTGGTGCGCTCGATCGTCATGCTCAACGACCCGTACACGGTGCGGCAGGCGTGCCTGGCGATGGAGAGCATGGATCTGACGCCGCTCGTGAAGAAGATCAAGCGGCCGCTGCTGATGACGAACGGCACGCACGACGTGCTGTCGCCGCCGGAAATGGGGCCGTCCGGCCTGGCGGCGCGCAGGATGGTGAAGATGAACCCGAAGCACCTCTCGCTGGTCGAGTTCCCGGACATCGGCCACGCCGACCTGCTGGAGTGCCCGCAGGACGCGATCCGCATCGTCAGCAGCTTCTTCTGGAAGCACGCGCGATGAGCGCAGCCCGTGGCTTCATGCTCGCCGACTCGGCGGTGTTCGACCAGGCCGAGTACGACGCATACCGGGCGGTCGTGGCCCCCTCGGTCGAGCGCCACGGCGGCACCTTCATCATCCGCGGCGGGCGCTTCCAGCGGCTGGAGGGCGACCGCGAGTGGCACCGCCTCGTCGGGCTCGAGTTCGCGAGCATCGACACGGCGCGCGGCTGGTACCGGTCGGAGGAGTACCAGGCGCTGAAGGCGCAGCGGCTGAAGGGCGCGCGCACCGACATGCTGCTCGTGGAGGAGACCCCCGGGGCGGGCCTGCCGCCGGCCGCGCTGCCGTCCGGCGCTCCGGCGCCCGGCACCGTCCCGCCCGCCTACCTCATCGTCGACGTCGAGATTCACGACCTCGACACCTTCCGCCAGTACTCCGCCGGCTCACCGATCGCGATCGCCGGGGCCGGCGGGCGCTACCTCTCGCGCGGCGGCCCGTACGAGGTGGCGGAGGGCACGTGGCAGCCGGGCCGGCTCGTCCTCGTCGAGTTCCCGAGCTGGGACGTGCTGCAGAGCTGGTATTTCGGCGACGAGTACCAGGCGCTGGCCCGGCTGCGGCAGAGCTGCGCGACGACCCACCTGGTGGCGGTGGAGGGCCATGCCGGCTGACGCGGCGCCAGGCTTCGCGGCCCCAGCTGTCACCGCGCCGGGAAGCAGCCCCCCTGCGAGCAGGGGCCGACGCTGGCGGGCGCCGGCATAAGGCGGGCGCAGGTGCGGTGCGGCCGCGCTAGACGAGCAGCCGTGCGGCCGCGCCGTAGTGGCGCTGCGCCGGGCCGATCGCGCCGGCCAGCGCGACGACCTCGCCGATCACGATCAACGCCGG
>JANXXF010000269.1 GCA_025350775.1 Actinomycetes bacterium | reverse complement strand
ACGGGGCGCGGGGGAGACCCTCGCATCGGGGTCGAGCGCGACGGCGGTGGCGGGCGCAGCGGTGGCGCACGGTTGGTGCGAGTCGCCGGTGACCGTGCACCTCGGCGGGGGCGACCTGGTGGTCGCGATCGAGCGCGACGCCACGGGCGAGTTGGTCGCGCGGCAGACGGGGGAGGCGCAGGAGATCTGCGCTGTCGAGCTATCCCCCGAGCTCCTCGCCGACCTCGGCTAAGGGCGTGTTGTGAATCGCCCTAACCGGGTCAAGTTCACTCGGTTCGGCTTGTGTCGCGTGTGTCTTGCATTGTTTTGGCCAGCCGACTACCTTGTCAGCCGTGGAGGCGACGTTCGATGTCTTTCTCGGGCACGCCTCGGTTGATAAGGACAAGGGCGTGCGGGAGTTCGCCGTTCAGCTCGTGCGGCTCGGTTTGCGCGTCTTCGTCGATGAGCGTGTGATCGACTCGTACGGCCCGATCACGCGGACGATCGAGGAGGCGCTTGCTGGCTCGCTGGCGTTCGTTGCCTGGTTCTCGGCGGTCTATCCGGGGAGGCGGGCCTGCCAGCTCGAGTTGCGCGCGGCCTATGTTGCTGCGGAGGGCGCGCGCGAGGTGTCGGAGCGGATCTTTGCGGTCAACCCGGAGGACGGGTTCGCGCACATCCAGCCAGCGACGCTGCGTGATGCTCGCATTCCGACCGAGGGCGTTGCCGAGGCGATCCTGGCGCGTGTCGAGGCGCTGCACGAACGTGGTGCCGGGCCGCTGGGTTCGCTGGCCCGGCTCAGGGCGCCGGTGCCTGTACCGCAGCGGACGCTCGGATCGCCCCGGTTTGTGGGTCGCGTCCCGGAGCTGTGGTTGCTGCACGGCCACCTGCAGGCGGGCAGAATCGAGCAGGTCAGCAGGACCAGCCGTGAGGAGGTTGCGCTCATCGGTTTCGGCGGGGTCGGGAAGTCGCTGCTGGCGGAGGAGTACGCGCAGAGCTTCGGTCCGGCCTATCCGGGGGGCATCTACTGGCTTTCGGCGGCCGGTGCGGCGCCGGGCGATGAAAGCGTCATCCTTGACCAGTTGACGATCATCGCTGGCCCGCTCGGGGTTAGCCTCGACGGCAATCACGAGCCGATCGGCGACCCGATCGTGCTCAGGCACCGCTTGGCGGGCGCGCTCGCCGAGCGAGAGCGCGCGCTGTGGATCGTGGACGCCCTCCCGGAGGGCCTGACGGCCGCCGAGGCACAGGCCTGGGCTGCGCCGCACGAACAGGCGGCAACACTGATTACCACCCGCTCGAGTGACTACACGGCGTTCGCCGGGGTTCAGCTCGACGTTCTCGACGAGCCGTCCGCACTCGAGCTACTCACCTCAGACCACGAGCCGGCCGGCGACGAGGAGAGCGAGGCGGCCCGTGTGATCGCCGTAGACCGGCTCGGCGGGCACGCCCAGGCGCTCGATGTCGCACGCTCCCTGATCGGCGGGAGACCGGGCAAGTCAGCCTACCGTGACGTTTTGCAGCGCATCGACGACTCCTCGGTCGTGCTGCGCCTCGAGCACGCGGCGCTGATCACTCGGCAGCTTCCAAATGGCCACGAAGCGAGCATCGTCGCCACCCTGAGCGCCGCGATCGAAGGCCTGGATGCGGATGCACGCGACCTTCTCCGGGTCGCAAGCCAGCTCGCGGTCGCTCCGATCGAGCTCGAGTTCGCCGCCGCGAGCACCCCTCAAGACGCAGAGAGCGAAGGCGCCGCAGCCGACCGCGTCGACCGTGCGCTCAGCCAACTCAGAGGTTCATCACTTGCTCAGCCCACTCAAACGTCGGCCGGCAAGAGCGCCTACCTCGTCCACACCATCGTCGCAGCCGTCGCCCAGCACATCGACACCCCCCATCCCGGCAGGGCCGAAGCACTTCGCGCACGAGCAATCGGCATTCTCGTAGCCAGGCTCAGGGCAAGCGGCAACCTTCTCCACGACGAGGCCAGCGCGACAGAGTTGCAGTCGGGCGTCACCCATGCCCGTCATCTGACCACCAACGTCGACAGCACCGACGACACCAGCCTCCATACCCTTGCCTTGTGGGTGGCGGCGCTCGACTTCGCTCGGGGCGCATACGGCCCCGCCCGCCACCTCGGGGAGGCTGTTCTTGAGGCGCGCAAGCGGCTGCTCGGCCCCGAACACCCCGACACTTTAGGCGAGACGGTTTGAACTGCTCCGGAACGGTTGCAGGCTCTGCGGTAGCCCCGGTTCGGTCAGTTCGTGTCTAAAAAGCGCCACGGGCCCTCCACTCGCGTCGAGTCGTAGCGGGACTCCGCCCGGGTCAGTGTGGCACCGTCGGCGCCGCCTGCCTCAGACGCTGACGCCGTGCGTTCGCAGCGCGTCGTTGAGGCTGACCTTCTCGTCGGTCGCCTCGCTGCGCCAGCCGATGATCAGCGGCGTCGGCAGGCCGTACGGGCCGGCCGGGAACTCCTTTGTGCGCACCCCGGGCACGACGATCGCGCGCGGCGGCACGTAGCCGCGGTGCTCGACCGGCTCGCTGCCGGTGACGTCGATCACCGGGATCGACGCGGTAAGCACGACGTTGGCGCC
>JANXXF010000248.1 GCA_025350775.1 Actinomycetes bacterium | reverse complement strand
GACCCGCTGCCGCTGGTGCCCGAGGTCGCCCGCGTGCTGCGCTCGGGCGGCCGCTTCGCCTTCTCGCACTCGTCCCCGCTCGACTGGCTCTGCTACGAGCCGGTCGGCGAGACCTGGGGCACCAGGCTGCTGCGCCCCCTCTTCGGCATGCACCGCGAGGAAGACCCGGACGGCACCGTCGTCTTCAACCTCTCGCACGGCGAGTGGATCCGCCTGTTCACCGTGAACGGCCTGCAGGTCGAGCGGCTTGTCGAGTGGGTGCCGCCTGCCGACGCCGTCTCCACCTACCGCGACGAGGCCACGCGCGAGTGGGCGCGGCGTTGGCCGATCGAGGAGATCTGGGT
Organism: Actinomycetes bacterium; assembly: GCA_025350775.1. Classification (GTDB taxonomy): domain Bacteria; phylum Actinomycetota; class Thermoleophilia; order Gaiellales; family Gaiellaceae; genus CANFDS01. The sequence continues at coordinate 6,525 of JANXXF010000248.1, read as the reverse complement.
GGTGAGCAAGCCGTGAGCGGCGATCCGCAGGCCGATGCGCTCGCCAATCGCCAGGCGTGGGCCGAGTGGGCCGCCGACTACGTCGAGCCGGGCCGCCGTGCCTGGACGGGTGAGCGGGCGGCGGGCTGGGGCATGTGGCACCAGCCGGAGTCCGACCTGGGCGTGCTCGGCAACGCCGCCGGCCTCGACGTTCTCGACTACGGCTGCGGCACCGGCTACTGGTCGGCGTGGCTGACCCGGGCCGGCGCGCGCGTCACCGCGTTCGACAACTCCCCGGCCCAGCTCGCGACGTGCCGCCGCTTCCAGGAGGAGTTCGGCGTGGAGTTCCCGACGCAGCTCGCCTCCGCGGGCCTGCTCGACCCGGCCGCCTTCCCCGACGCGAGCTTCGACCTCGTCCTGTCGGAGTACGCGGGCCTGACCTGGGCCGACCCGTACCGCACGATCCCGGAGTGCGCGCGGCTGCTACGAACCGGCGGCCGCCTCGTCTTCCTCAAGATCGGCGTGCTGCTGCAGGTGTGCTGGTCGATCGGCGCCGCTGCCACCACCGAGGAGCTGCAGCTCGACTACCACTCCCTCCACCGCATCGAGGACCCCAACGACGGCTCCGTCGCCTTCGACCTGCCCAGCGGCGAGTGGATCCGCCTGTTCCGGGAGAACGGCCTCGTCGTCGAGAGCCTGCGCGAGCTGCGCCCGCCGACTGACGCGCCGCCGATCCGCCACACGTTCGTCACGCTCGACTGGGCCAGGAAGTGGCCCGCCGAGGAGATCTGGACGGTGCGCAAGGCGTGATCCTGCTCGCCTCGACCTCGCTGCAGCGCACCGCGATCCTCCGCCAGCTCGGGATCCCCCACGAGGTCGTCGTGCCGGACTACGAGGAGGATGACCGCCACGACGCCGACCCGGTCGAGCTGGTACGCGAGCACGCGCTGGGCAAGGCGCGCTCGGTGTGGACGCCGGGGACGCTTGTGCTCGGCGTCGACACGACCGTGGCGCTCGACGGCCGCATCTACGCGAAGCCGGCCGACCGCGCCGACGCGGCTGCCATGCTCGGCGCGCTGGAGGGGCGCACGCACGAAGTCGTGTCCGGTCTGTGCCTGATCGGCGACGGCTTCGAGGAGCTGCACCACGACGTCACGCGTGTCACGTTCAGAGCGCTGACTCCGGCTCAGATCGACGCCTACCTCGACGCGCAGGAGTGGGAGGGACGCGCCGGCGCCTACGCCATCCAGGGCCGCGGCGCCGTCGTCGTCGAGCGCATCGAGGGCGACTACCTCAACGTTGTCGGGCTGCCGGCGGCGCTGCTCGTGCGTCTGCTCGCCGAGCGGCTGCCGGGCGCGTACGTGCTGGCCTAGACGCCGCCGCCGCTCCCGCAGCCAGCGCGAGGAAGAAGGCGTGGGCAGGCGCTACGCGACGCGTACGAGCCCGGGTGCAGGGCACGGTACGGCAACGGCGAATAGAGACCCCCCGGGCCTCCGGCCACTTTCCCTCTTCGCGAGACAGGACACCGCCGTTCATGGGCTTGCTCAGTTACATCAGCGGTTTCGGCGGGCGCGACATGGCCGTCGACCTAGGCACCGCGAACACGCTCGTGTACGTGCGCGGCCGCGGCATCGTGCTGTCGGAGCCGTCCGTCGTCGCGATCGACCAGCGCACCGGCGAGGTGTACGCCGTCGGCGTCGAGGCGAAGCGGATGCTCGGCCGCACGCCGGGCACGATCAGCGCGATCCGCCCGCTCAAGGACGGCGTCATCGCCGACTTCGACGTTACCGAGCAGATGCTCCGCCACTTCATCCAGAAGGTGCACCAGCATCGCTTCGCGCACCCGCGCGTGGTCGTCTGCGTGCCCTCCGGCGTGACCGGTGTCGAGCGGCGCGCCGTCGAGGAGGCGACCCTCTCGGCGGGCGCCCGCCAGGCCTACCTGATCGAGGAGCCGATGGCCGCCGCGATCGGCGCGGGCCTGCCGGTGGCCGAGCCGACCGGGAGCATGATCGTCGACATCGGCGGCGGCACGACCGAGGTGGCGGTGATCTCGCTGGGCGGCATCGTCGTCTCGCAGTCTCTGCGCGTCGGCGGCGACGAGATGGACGAGGCGATCATCAATCACGTCAAGAAGGAGTACAAGCTGCTGATCGGGCAGCAGACGTCCGAGGAGATCAAGATCGAGATCGGCTCCGCCTTCCGGCTCAAGGAGGAGCCGCAGGCCGAGGTGCGTGGCCGCGACATGCTGACGGGGCTGCCCAAGACGATCATCCTCTCCTCCGAGGAGGTGCGGCATGCGCTCGAGGAGCCAGTCGCGCAGATCGTCGACGCGATCAAGTCCACGCTCGACAAGACGCCGCCGGAACTGGCCGCCGACATCATGGATCGTGGCATCGTGCTCGCCGGCGGCGGCGCGCTGCTGACCGGCATCGAGGAGCGCCTCCGCCACGAGACGCAGATGCCGGTGCACGTCGCCGAGAGCCCGCTCACCTGCGTGGCCGTCGGCTCGGGGAGGAGCCTCGAGGAGTTCGAGGCGATCCACCGCAGCCACCGCTCGCGGGCGCGGCACGGCCGTAACCGGCGCTACAACTAGGTGTCAGGTCCGGCCGCGAGCGCCGTTACAGCGTCGCGCGCACGATGACGCGGCCGTGGGCGCCAGCCCGGAGCGGCTTGAAGCCCGCTTTCAGGTAGGTGGCGCGGTCGCAGAGGGCGAGGAAGTCGCCGGCGAGGGCGGGCACGAGCGGCTGCACGCGGAGGGGCGCCAGCGGGTCGAGCGTACACCGGGCCAGGCCGGGCCGCTAGGTCGTGACTGGGCCGCCCGGTACCATCATCTGGCTCGTGCCTCGCAACCGCTCTGCCCGCGCGGCCGTGCTCGGATCGACCCGGCGCCCGGCTTCCCCGAGCTTCCCGCAGCGTGCGGGCGGCCCGCTTCGCCGACGGCTCGTGATGGCGCTCCTGGTGGTTGCCTCGCTCGTGCTGATCACGGTGTACTTCCGCGAGTCGGAGGGCGGCACGCTCCACGACCTCCAGAGCACCGGCACCAGGATCCTCCGGCCGTTCGAGGTCGCGGCCGACCAGGTTGCCAGGCCGTTCCACGACCTCGCCGGGTGGGCCAGCGGCCTCGCCGCGGCCAAGTCCGAGAACCGCGACCTCCACCGGCAGATCGAGGAGCTCCGCAGCCGGCTCGTCCACAACCAGACGGCCGCACAGGAGAACACGCGGCTGCGGGCCCTGCTCTCGTATGTCGACGGGCCGAGCTTCCCGAGCGGCTTCCGCGGCGTCGCCACGACCGTTATCGCGCGCGCGCCGAGCCAGTTCGACCAGCGCATCACGATCTCGGCCGGCAGCGACCAGGGGCTGAAGCTGCGCGACCCGGTCGTCACCGCTGAGGGCCTCGTCGGGCAGGTCACGAAGCTCGCCACGACGGCCGCGCAGGTCACGCTCGTCACCGACGAGACATTTGCGGTCTCGGTGCTCGACCTGGCGACGAGCGCCACCGGCGTCGTGCGTCACGGCCGCTCGGGCTCCGACACGCTCGTGCTCGACCGCGTCACCAAGGATCAGGTCGTCACCCCCGGCGATCCCCTGGTGACTGCGGGCTGGCGCTACGGCAAGCTTGCCTCGAGCTTCCCGCGCGGCATCCCGTTCGGCACCGTCTCGAGCGTCGGCCAGATCGACACCGATCTCTACAAGCAGATCCAGGTGCGCGCCCTCGTCGACGTCTCGTCGCTCCACTCGGTCATCGTGCTCGTGAAGAAGCGGGTGATCGAGCCCGGTGCCGCCGCGGCGAGGGGGGCAGGCGGGTGATCGACCTCGTCAAGGCGGTCGTGCTGGTCCTCGTCGTCGCGGTGCTGCAGGTGACGGTCTTCTCGACGGTCGACATCCTGGGCGGGGTTCCCGACGTCATCCTCGTCGTGCTCGTCTGCGTGGCGCTTTTGCGAGGACCGGTCACCGGCGCGCTCTGCGGCTTCAGCGCCGGCCTGGTCGCTGACGTCGCAACGCTCGACACGCTCGGCGTCACCTCGCTGCTACTCGTGCTCGTCGCCTACTGGGTGGGCCGCTACGGCGAGACGCTCGTCCGCGAGCGGCGGCCCCGTCCGTACCTCGCGGTGGTCGCCGCGACCGTGCTCTACGCGATCGCCGCCCTCGCGCTGCGCGCGGTGCTCGGCGAGTCGCCATCGGCGCGGCTCGTCCTCGTCGACAGCCTCTTTCCGGGCATCGCGCTCAACCTGATCGTCGCGCTGCCGGCCTTCGCCCTCTGCCGCCGCCTGCTGCGTCCGCCGCTGCGTGACCGCGGCGGCGAGGTGGAGCTCGTTGGGTAGCGGGCCGGTCGCCGGTCGCGGTCGCGCGCGCGTTGGCCGTGGCGGTGCGCGCAGCTCCGACCGTTTCCTGCCACCGGATCCCCGCGTCGAGGAGCCGTTTCGCGTCAGCCAGCAGCTGGCGCTGCGTGTCGCCCTGATCGGGGGCGTGGCAGTGGTCGCGTTCCTCGTGCTCTTCCTTCGCCTGTGGTCGCTGCAGGTGCTCTCCGGCTCGCAGTACCTGACGAATGCCCAGGACAATCAGCTCCGCAGCGTGCGCGTGGAGGCACCGCGCGGGCCGATCCTCGACCGTGCCGGCCACACCCTTGTCACGAACCATCCCGGCACGTCGATCCAGCTCTGGCCGGCCGACCTGCCCAAGAACCCGGCGCAGCGCAAGGATGTGCTGCGCCGGCTCGCCGCCGTCGTCGAGCTGCCTGCCGTGAGCGTCGAGCGGGCGATCGCGCGGGCGGCTGCAGACCCGTTGACGCCGATCACGATCGAGGCGGCGGCGCGCGACGACCAGGTCGCGTTCCTGTACGAGAACCAGTCGCGCTTCCCCGGCGTCCGCATCGGCCAGACGTACCTGCGCTACTACAACTCGCAGTCGCTGGCGGCGCAGGTGCTCGGCTACGTCGGCCAGATCTCGCCGGGCCAGCTCGAGCGGTTGACCAAGGACGGCTACTCGCCGGGCGACGTGGTCGGCCAGGCGGGCGTCGAGGGCGCGTTCGACAAGTACCTGCGCGGCACGCCCGGCAAGGCCGAGCTGCATGTCGACTCGCTCGGGCGGCCGCGTGGCGATTTCAGCCTGCACGCGCAGCCCCAGGCCGGCATGGCCGTCCGACTCACGCTCGACATCGGACTCCAGCGGGTCGCGGAGAAGGCGCTCCAGTTCGGCATCCGCCTCGCCCATGAGAAGAAGAGCTGGTACGCGAACGGCGGCGCCATCGTCGCGCTCGACCCGCGTGACGGCGCAATCCTCGCGCTGGCATCTGCACCGACGTTCAAGCCCAGCGTCTACACCCGGCGCGCCAGCGCCGAGGAGCTCGCGCCGCTGGTGGACGCGAAGGTCGCCGAGCAGGCGAACTACCCCGGCATCAACCGCGCAACCGCAGGGCTCTACCCCGCGGGCTCGGTCTTCAAGCCGATCACGGCGCTCGCGGCGCTGCAGGAGCACCTCGTCCAGCCGTTCGCCACGCTTCCGTGCACGGCGAAGTACACGGTGAAGGGCCAGACATTCAAGAACTGGGACATCTACGCCAACGCGCAGATGACGCTGCCTGCTGCGCTGGCGGCGTCCTGCGACACCTATTTCTACCAGCTCGGGTACCGCTTCTACGGATTGCCGAAGGAGCGCGGGCAGCCGCTTCAAGAGTGGGCGAGGCGCTTCGGCATCGGGCAGAAGACCGGCCTCGACGTCGGGCTGGAGTCGCAGGGGCTGCTGCCGACCATCGAGTGGCGCCAGAAGACGTACACCCGCAAGTCCGATCCCTGCTGCTGGGAGATCGACCGGCTCTGGAAGCCGGGCGACTCGATCCAGCTCGCCATCGGCCAGAAAGACCTGCTCGTCAGCCCGCTGCAGATGACGCTCACCTACGCGGCGCTCGCGAACGGCGGCAAGCGCGTCACGCCTCACCTCGTCACCGCTGTCGAGCGGGCGGGCGGTAGCCGTACCGACCCGGTCGTCGAGCGCAACTTTCCCGCGGCCGCGCCCGCGTCGATCGGCATCGACGCGTCGGCGCTTCGCGTCGTCCGCGACGGCCTCTACCTCGCCACGCACGTCGACTACGGCACGTCGTCCGGCATCTTCGGCAAGTACCAGGTGCCGATCGCCGGCAAGACAGGCACGGCCGAGAAGGCCGTCACGCTGCGCGGGCCGAACGGGAAGATCGTCTACAACGGGCTGCTCGACCAGTCGTGGTGGTGTGGCTGGGGCCCCTTCGACGGAACGCCGTACCGGGGCAAAAGCCCGATCGTCGTGTGCGTGTTGATCGAGAACGGCGGTCACGGCGGCGACGCCGCGGCACCGGCCGCGCTGAAGGTGTTCGAGCAGTGGTTCGGCGTCAAGGCTCCGGCAGCCGCGACCAAGCCCTCCGACTGATGGCGATCAACGTTCGCGGCGTGTTTCTGGGCTGCAAATACGGCATTCCTGCGCTTCGGCGGGCGGGCGGCGGCTCGATCATCAATACGGCGTCGTTTGTGGCGATTCTCGGCGCGGCAACGCCACAGCTTGCCTATACCAGCAGCA
>JANXXF010000229.1 GCA_025350775.1 Actinomycetes bacterium | reverse complement strand
GCACCGTCGCCGCTCGGACACCGAGGGCAGGACGCTCGCGCTGCGCGAGGTGCTGAACGGCGTACTGGCGCGCGCCGCCGCTCCCTAGACGTTTGCTGTGAATCGGAGCCCCTGACGGGGCCGTTCCTAGAGCTGGGCGAGCTTGTGCCCCCGGTGGACGGCCTGGATGCGACGGGTCGTGCCCGAGCGCGAGCGCATGACGATGGAGTCGGTGTGGGCGCCCTCACTGGCGAAGCGGACGCCCCTGAGTAGCGAGCCGTCGGTGACACCTGTCGCCGAGACGAAGATGTCGTCGCCGGCCACCAGGTCGTCGGCCGTCAGCACCCTGTCGAGGTCGAAGCCGGCGGCCAGCAGCGCCTGCCGCTCGTCGTCGTTGCGCGGCCACAGCTTGCCCTGTAGCGCGCCGCCGACGCACTTCAGCGCCGCCGCCGCGATGACGCCTTCCGGCGTGCCGCCGATGCCCATCAGCATGTCGATGCCGGTGCCGGGGTTGGCCGCGGCGATGGCCGGGGCGACGTCGCCGTCCCGGATCAGCCACACCTTTGCGCCGGCCTGGCGGAGCTCGCCGATCAGCTCGTCGTGGCGGTCACGCTCGAGCACGACGACCGACACCTCCTGCACCGAGACGCCCTTCGCCTTCGCCACCGCCTTCACGTTCTGGGTCGGCGTCGCGTTGATGTCGATCGCGTGCTCGGCGCCAGGGCCGACGGCGATCTTGTCCATGTAGACGGCGGCGCCCGGGAAGAACATCGAGCCGCGCTCGGCGACGGCCAGCACCGAGATCGCACCCTGCTGGCCGAGCGCTGTGAGGCGCGTCCCCTCCAGCGGGTCGACGGCGACATCGACGGCCGGCCCCATCCTGTTGCCGACCTCCTCTCCGTTGTAGAGCATCGGCGCCTCGTCCTTCTCGCCCTCGCCGATGACGACGACGCCCGCCATCGCGACGGTGTCGAGCATCCGGCGCATCCCGTCGACCGCAGCCTGGTCGGCGGAGATCTTGTCGCCACGGCCGACCCAGCGGGCAGCCGCGATCGCGCCCAGCTCGGTCACACGGACGAGCTCGAGCGCGAGGTTGCGGTCGGGAGGGCCGAAGCCCTCGAAGACACCGATCTCCGGCATCACGCCACCGTTACCGCGTCGCAGAGATAGACGTCCTGGATCGCGTTGAGGATCTCGATGCCGCTGGCAAGCGGCTTCTGGAACGCCTTGCGCCCGGAGATGAGGCCGACCCCGCCCGCCCGCTTGTTGATGACGGCGGTGCGCACGGCCTGCTGCAGGTCGTTCTCGCCGGAGGCGCCGCCGGAGTTGATCAGGCCGGCACGGCCCATGTAGCAGTTGACCACCTGGTAGCGGCAGAGGTCGATCGGGTTGTCGCTCGAGAGGTCGGAGTAGACCTGCTTGTGCGTCATGCCGTACTTCATGCCGTCGGCGTTGAGGGCGGTGTAGCCGCCGTTGGTCTCGGGCAGCTTCTGCTTGATGATGTCGGCCTGGATCGTCACGCCGAGGTGGTTCGCCTGGCCGGTGAGGTCGGCGGCGGCGTGGTAGTCGACAGCCTGCTTGAACGCGCTGTTGCGCAGGTAGCACCAGAGCACGGTGAACATCCCGAGCTCGTGCGCCTGCTGGAAGGCCTCGCTCACCTCGACGATCTGGCGCGTGCTCTCGTCGCTGCCGAAGTAGATCGTCGCGCCAACGCCCGCGGCGCCCATGTCCCAGGCGCGCTTGACCGACGTGAACATGACCTGGTCGAACTTGTTCGGGTACGTCAGCAGCTCGTTGTGGTTGAGCTTGACGATGAACGGGATCCGGTGCGCGTACTTGCGGCTGACCGAGCCGAGCACGCCGAGCGTCGAGGCGACGGCGTTGCAGCCGCCCTCCAGCGCGAGCTTGATGATGTTCTCGGGGTCGAAGTAGGCCGGGTTCGGCGCAAAGCTGGCGCCACCCGAGTGCTCGATGCCCTGGTCGACCGGCAGGATGCTGAGGTAGCCGGTGCCGCCGAGGCGCCCTGCCGAGTGCAGCCAGGTGAGGTTGCGCAGCGTCGCCGAGCTCCGGTCGGTGTCGAGCATGACCCGATCGACGAAGTCAGGCCCGGGCAGGTGCAGCAGCCCCTTGTCGACGGTCGTACAGCGATGGGAGAGGAGCGCATCCGCCTCATCGCCGAGGAGCGCCTGAATCCCAGCCAGATCCCTGGTAGTGGTAGTCACAGCCACGTCTTGTCCTTCCCTCCGTGCACGGTTCGCGTTGGTCGCAGCATACGCCGGCCGCCGCACCGTGGCCGCCGGCCGCCGCACCGTGGCCGCCGGCCACCCGCCGCCGGCCTGTGAGTCCTACATCCGCTCGGGCGCCTCGACGCCGACGAGATCGAGGCAACGCGCGATCACGTTTTGCGTCGCGCGCACGAGGCCGAGCCGCCATGCCTGCTCCTCGACTCCCAGCACGCGGCACTCGTGGTAGAAGCGATGGAAGTCGTCGGCCAACCGGATCGCGTAGGTCGGGATCGCCTGCGGGCTGCGCCGCTCGGCGGCGTCCTTGACCACGGCCGGGAACTCGCACAGCTGCTTGATCAGGTCGCGCTCCTCGGGGGCCAACGTCGCCGGCGGCGGCGCCCCCACGAGCGCGCCCTCGCCGGCCTCGCGGAAGAGGCCGCAGGTGCGCGCATGGACGTACTGCACGTAGTAGACAGGGTTCTTGCGCGACTTCTCGACGGCGAGGTCGACGTCGATCTCGATCGTCTGGTCGGGGCCGCGCTCGACGAGGTACCAGCGGGCGGCATCGACGCCGATCTCGTCGATCAGGTCGTCGAGGAAGACGACGTTGCCGGAGCGCTTGCCCATGCGGGCCTTCTCGCCGCCACGCAGGAGATGGACGAGCTGGTAGATCAGCACCTCGACGCGGTCGCTGCTGCCGCCGATCATCGCGGCGATCGCCTTCAGGCGGCCGACGTAGCCGTGGTGGTCGGCACCGAGCACGTAGATGGCACGGTCGAAGTCGCGCAGCTTGTGGTGCATGTACGCGACGTCGGCCGCGAAGTAGGTGGGCTCGCCGGTCGAGCGCAGGACGACGCGGTCCTTGTCATCGCCGTGGGCAGTGGTGCGCACCCAGGTGGCGCCTTCCTCGACGTACGTGTCGACCGCCTTCAACGCCTCGGGGATCTCCTGCTCGATCGCCGTCTGCTTCTGCCACGAGTCGATGTGCACGCGAAAGCGCTCGAGCGACGCCTCGATCGCAGTCAGCATGTGCGGCACGGGGTCACCCTCGAGCTTCGCGAGGTCGTCGATGTACGCGCCAACGTAGCCGTCCGCGGGCGGCTCCTCGCCGCGCCGGCGGGCGTCGACCGACTCGCGGAAGCGATCCATCTGCGTGCCCGAGTCGTTGAAGTAGTACTCCTCGCTGACGGTGTGGCCGGCGTAGCGCAGCAGCCGCGCGACCGCGTCGCCATAGGCGCCGTTGCGGGCCGAGCCGACGGTGAGCGGGCCGGTCGGGTTGGCCGAGACGAGCTCGACCTGGATGCGCGCACGCTCGGCCGCGGGGACGCAGCCGGCGCCGTAATCAGCACCGGCTGCCAGCACCTCGGCGACCGCCTCGCCGAACCAGGACGGAGTCAGGAAGAGGTTGACGAAGCCAGGCCCGGCGACCTCCGCGCGCTCGACGGCCGGGAGCAGGCCGAGGGTGGCGGCCAGCTCCTGGGCCAGCTCGCGCGGCGGCAGCTTGCGCTGGGGCGCCAGCTTGAGCGCCGCGTTGGTGGCGAAGTCGCCGTGAGCGGCGTCGTTGGGGCGGCTCAGCTCGATCGGGGCGCCTGCGCTCGCGGAGAGCTCCGCGGCGAGACGCTCGATGCTAGGCAAGGGTGCCCTCGCGCGGGGCGAACAGCTCTTCGAGCAACTCGAGCTCGTCCGACGATCCTGCTGCGACGATGATGTCTCCCTCTTCGAGAACGGCGTCCGGCTCAGGCGTCGTGTTGAGGCTGCCGTCGCGCCGGCGGACGGCGATCACAATGGCACCGGTGACGGTGCGGATCCGCAGGTCGCGGATCGACTTGCCCGCGCGGCCGGACGACGCGATCACCTCGATCTCCTCGAAGCGGAAGTCCTCCTCGGCCGAGGTGACCGAATCGACGAAGGCGGCTACCTGCGGCTTGAGCACCAGGTTCGCGATCGTGCGGCCGGCGGTCGTGTACGGCTGGACGACGCGATCGGCGCCGGCCAGGCGCAGCTTGCTCGCCGCGTCCTCGGTGGAGGCGCGCGCGATGATCAGCAGGTCGGGCCGCGACGAGCGGGCGGACAGCGTGATGTAGAGGTTGTCGACGTCCGAGTCGGACGAGGCGACGAGGCCCTGCGCCCGCTCCAGCCCCGCCTCCGCCAGCGCCGCGTCGTTCGTCCCGTTGCCGACGACGATGGCCTCCCCCAGCTCCGCCGCGATCGCCAACGCGGTCTCGTTGAAGTCGACGATCACATAGGGCCTGCCGTGGGCGCGGAACTCCGCGGCAACACGCCGGCCGACACGGCCGTAGCCGCAGATGATGGTGTGGTCGCGCATCTGGTCGATCAAGCGTCGCTTCCTTCGCTCGGTATAGGCACCGGTGAGGATTCCGCGGGCGATGATCTCGACGATCGCGCCCGCGATGAACAGGAAGATTGCCACGCCGGCGAAGAGCACGACGATGCTGAACAGCTTTCCCCACGAGCCGGCGGGCGACGTGTCGAGCCCGGTGAGGGTCGTCGTCACGATCGACCGGTAGAGGGCGGCGATCCAGCCCTCGTCGAGGATCAGGTGAAAGCCGATCATGCCGACGAGCACCACGGCCACGAACGTGACGATCGCGCGCCACAGCCGGCTGAAGGTGGTCTTTGCGTCGTCCACGCCCCAAGTATCCCGACAGCACGCCCCGGCCGCTGCCTCGGCCGTGCTGCGCCCGACGGCGGCTACTGTCAGCGGCAGGGCCATGCGCGTCGCAGTGATCTCGGACATCCACGGCAACGCGCACGCGCTCGACGCGGTGCTTGCGGACGTCGCCCGCGAGCGCCCGGACGCGCTGTGGTGCCTCGGCGACCTCGTCGGCTACGGCCCCCGGCCGAACCGCTGCACCAGCCTCGTCGCATCGCACGCAGACATCTGCCTTGCCGGCAATCACGACCTGGGCGTGTTGGGCACGATCGACATCGACGAGTTCTCGCACGATGCCGCCGCAAGCGCCCACTGGACGCGGGACGTCCTCGAGCCGGAGGCGCGCGACTTTCTTGCGGGCCTCTCGCCGGAGCGCGTGACCGCGCGGGCCGGCCTCTACCACGCAAGCCCACGCAGCCCCGTGTGGGAGTACGTGGTGAGCGCCGAGGCGGCCGAGGCCGCGCTGGCCGACACGACCGCTCCGGTGGTGCTGGTCGGGCACAGCCACATCGCGCTGGCGATCCTCCAGTCGGGTGAGGCGATCTCGGGCGGGCTCGCACCGGCCGACACGGAGATCGAGCTGGGACGCGGCCGCTGGCTGCTCAACCCTGGGTCGGTCGGGCAGCCGCGCGACGGCGACCCCCGCGCGGCCTGGCTGCTGCTGGACTTTCGTGCGGGACGGGCGGTGTTCCGCCGCGTTGAGTACGACATCGCGTCGACCCAGGCCGAGATCCGCGAGCGTGGGCTGCCCGCGGGGCTCGCCACGCGGCTCACGCTCGGCGCCTGAGCCCCAGCCCGGCAGGCGTCCCAGCCGCTCAGGCGGCGGGCAGGCCGCGGGGCGCCGCTGCCGGTGTTGCAGCAATCTCGCCCAGACCCTCGCGGGCGAGCGCAAGCTGCACGTGCTCGCGAGCCTTGAAGATCCGCCACTTGACGGTCGCCAGCGTCACCTCGAGCGCCTCGGCGATCTCGATGTACGACAGGCCGACGATGTCACGCAGCAGCATCGCCAGCTTGAGGTCGACGGGCATCTCGGCGAGCGCACGCCAGATCGCCTCCATCGTCTCGGCGCGCTCGATCGGCTGGTCGACCACTTCGAGCTGTGGCATGTTGTCGAGCTGGACGGACTGACGCGGCCGCCGCTCTCTAGCGCGCAGCTCGTCGAGCACGCGGTTCTTCGTCACCTGGAACAGCCACGTCGTGAAGAGCGAACGTGCCGAGAAGCCGGGCAGGCCCTGGAAGACGCGCAGGAACACCTCCTGCGTCAGGTCCTCCGCAAGCGAGCGGTCGTTGACGATGCGCAGGACGTAGTTGAACACCTGCGTCTCGTAGGCGCGCACGATGAGCGAGAACGCGCGCTCGTCCCCGGCCTGAGCTCGCCGCAATACGCCCGGGTCTGGCTGCTCCAGGGGCACTTAACCGCGAGTATAGCCTGAGCAAGCTTGAGAAAATGCAGGAATGTGTAAGCGCAATACATCTTTTGCGCCCGTTTGCAGGCCGACGAGGCTGCGGCTCGGCCGACGAGGCGCCGGCTCAGCCGACGAGGCTGCGACCGGTCATCTCCGCGGGCTGCGAGATGCCGAGCAGGTCGAGTATCGTCGGGGCCAGATCGGACGCCTCGCCGCCGTCGCGCAGGCGCTGCGCCGCAGCCGTGAGGATCAGCGGCACCGGATTCGTCGTGTGCGCCGTGTGCGGGCTGACACCGTCGGCCTCGAGCATCTTCTCGGCGTTGCCGTGGTCGGCGGTGACGAGGCAGACACCGCCGGCCGCGTGCACTGCTGCCACCACCCGCGCCACGCAGCCGTCGACCGTCTCGATGGCCCGGATGACCGCAGGGATCGAACCGGTGTGTCCGACCATGTCCGCGTTGGCGAAGTTGATGACGCCGAAGCGAAATCCGTCGCCGACAGCGGCGCAGAACCGATCGGCGAGTTCGACCGCGGACATCTCCGGCTTGAAGTCGTAGCTCGGCACGTCGCGCGGCGAGTCGACCAGGCGCCGCTCCTCCCCGGGCCACGGCTCCTCGCGGCCGCCATTGAAGAAGTCCGTCACATGCGGGTACTTCTCCGTCTCGGCGGCGTGGAGCTGGCGGGCGCCGGCTGCGGCCAACACCTCGGCAAGCGTGTTCGGAACAGCCTGCTCGGCGAACGCGACGGGGCAGGCGATCTTGTCGCCGTAGCGGGTCATCGTGACGAGGTCGACGCCGAGCTCGAGCAGCCGTGCGGAGAGCTGGCGGCCGCGGTCGGGCCGAAAGTTGAAGAAGACGACGCTGTCGCGCGCCGGGTCGACGCGGGGCCGGCCGCGTAGCACGACGGGCAGGATGAACTCGTCGGTGAGGCCGGCCTCGTAGCTCGCGCGCACGGCGGCGACGGGGTCGTCCGCCACGGCGCCCTCGCCACGGACGATGGCGCCCAGCGCGAGCTCGGTGCGCTCCTGGCGGCGGTCGCGATCCATCGCGTAGTAGCGGCCGACGACGGTCGCGATCCGGTCGGCGGGCAGCGTCGCAAGGTCGCCGGCGGCGGCGTGGGGTGACACGTCGCGCCCGTCGGTGAAGGCGTGCAGCCAGGTACGGTCGCCCAGGCCCTGACGGGTGCCGAGCTCGAGCAGCGCGCGCACATGGTCGATGTGCGAGTGGACGCCGCCGGTCGAGACGAGCCCCAGCAGATGCACCGCCCCTCCCCGCTCCCGCGCGCGGCGGAACGCCCCGACGAGCGCCTCGTTGGCGAGCAGGCTGCCGTCGCCGACCGCGCGGTTCACACGCTGGAGATCCTGGAAGAGGATGCGCCCGGAGCCGATCGTAAGATGCCCCACCTCGGAGTTGCCCATCTGGTCGGGCGGCAGCCCGACCGCCTCGCCCGACGCCTCGATCTGCGTGTGCGGGTAGGTCGCCCAGAGGCTGTCGAACACCGGGGTGGCGGCGAGCAGCACGGCGTTGCCGGGGCCTGGCGGCGCGATGCCCCAGCCGTCGAGGATGACGAGGACGACGAGCGGGCAGTCCGGCATGTCAGGCGACCGCGCGGGCGGCGGCGCAGGCGGCGGCGCAGATGCCGGCGAACGAGGCGACCTCGAGCGCGGCGCCCCCGACGAGCGCACCGTCCACATCGGGCTGGGCGAGCAGCACCGGCGCGTTGTCGGCCTTGACCGAGCCGCCGTAGAGGAGCGGCACGTCGAGGATGGCGCGGATGATCGCGTGCGCCTCCTGGGCCTGCTGCGGGCTGGCGGTGCGCCCGGTGCCGATCGCCCAGACCGGCTCGTAGGCGACGACGAGGTTGGCGTGCGGGCCGACCGCGTCGGCGATCGCGCCCGTCTGGCGCCGCAGCACCTCCTCGACCCTGCCGCCGTCGCGCTCCGCCAGCGTCTCGCCGACGCAGGCGATCACGCGCAGGCCGGCTGCCAGCGCGGCCTCGCTGCGCCGTGCCACGGTCTCGTCGGTCTCGCCGAAGTACTGGCGCCGCTCCGAGTGCCCGACGATTGCCCCGGCGACACCGACCTCGGCGAGCATGGCGGCCGACACCTCGCCGGTAAACGCACCTGTCTCAGCCCAGTGGACGCTCTGCGCGAACACCTGCACCGCACTTCCCCGCACGCCCTCCAGCGCGGCCGCGAGCGACACGTACGGCGGGCACACCGCGACCTCGATGCCGCCCGTGTCGACGGCGGCGGCCAGCGCCGCGCAGAACTCCCGCGCCTCGCGCGGCCCCTTGAACAGCTTCCAGTTGCCGGCGATCAGCATGGCGACTCCTCGGCCTCAGCCTTCCGGGATTGCGGCGACGCCCGGCAGGACGCGGCCCTCCAGCAGCTCGAGCGACGCGCCGCCGCCCGTCGACACCCACGAGACGCGGTCGGCCAGGCCGGCCTCCTCGATGGCTCGCACCGAGTCGCCGCCGCCGACCACCGTGAACCCCGCGCAGTCGGCGACCGCACGGGCCACCGCGTTCGTGCCCTCGGCGAAGCGCGGCCACTCGAACACGCCCAGCGGGCCGTTCCAGAACACCGTCTGCGCGCCGGCGATGTGCCGGGCGAACTCCGCGCGCGTGGCAGGGCCGATGTCGAGGCCGAGCCAGCCCGCCGGGATCGCGTCCACCGTGGCGACGTGCGCCTCGGCGTCGGCGGCGAACGAGGCGGCCGCGACGACATCGGCGGGCAGCACGACGGGGAACGTGAACGGGTTGGCGCCGCGAACCTCCTCGGCCATCTTGCCGCCGATCAGGACACTGTCGGCGCGCGCGCCGAGATGCTGGAGCACCGCCACCTTGTCCTCGACCTTGGCGCCGCCGGCAACGATCACGAACGGCCGCTCGACAGCACCGAGCAGCCGTCCCAGCTCGGCGAGCTCGCGCTCGAGCAGGAGGCCCGCATACGCCGGCAGCAGGTGCGCGACCGCCTCGGTGGACGAGTGCGCACGGTGCGCCGAGCCGAACGCGTCGTTGACGTAGACGTCGGCGAGCGCGGCCAGCTCGGCCGCGTAGCCGGCGTCGTTCTCCGTCTCGCCCGGGTGGAAGCGGGTGTTCTCGAGCACGGCGACCTTCACGCCTGCCGGCGCCGTCGCGCCGCTCTCGACGAAGCCGACCTCCTGGCCGAGCAGCTCGGCGAGGCGCGCCGCCACCGGGCGCAGCGAGTACTTCGGGTCGGGGCCGTCTTGCGGCCGCCCGAGGTGCGAGCAGACAAGCACCTGGCTCGCCCCCTGCTCCAGCAGCAGCCGGAGCGTGGGCAGCGAGGCGCGGATGCGGGTGTCGTCGGCGACGCGAGCGCCGTCGAGCGGGACGTTCAGGTCGGCGCGGACGAGAACGCGCTTGCCGGCGACGGCGGCAGTGCGGACGGAGCGGGGCGCCACGGGTCGCGCGCTCCTAGAAGAGGCGCGGGACGAGGTCGACCAGCCGGCAGGAGTAGCCCCACTCGTTGTCGTACCAGCCGAACACCTTGATCGTGTTGCCGTGCACCATCGTCAGGCCGCTGTCGTAGATCGACGAGAACGGCGAGCCGACGATGTCGGACGAGACGATCGGGTCGGCGGTGTACTGGAGGAAGCCCTTCAGCGGCCCCTTCGTGGCGGCGGCCTTGAACGCAGCGTTGACCTGCTCGACTGTCGCAGCCTTCTTCACGGTGACGACGAAGTCGACGATCGAGCCGGTCGGCAGCGGCGCCCGCACCGCGACCCCGTCGATCTTGCCCTTCAGCTCGGGCAGGACGAGCCCGATGGCGCGCGCGGCGCCCGTCGAGGTCGGGATCAGGTTGATCGCGGCGGCACGAGCCCTGCGCAGATCCTCGTGCGGCAGGTCGAGGATGCGCTGGTCGTTGGTGTAGGCGTGCACCGTCGTCATGAAGCCGCTCTCGATGCCGAAGCTGTCGTTCAGCACCTTCGCCAGCGGAGCGAGGCAGTTCGTCGTGCACGAGGCGTTCGAGATGATCTGATGCTGCTTCTTGTCGTACGCCTTGTCGTTGACGCCGAGCACCAGCGTGACGTCGGGGTTCGTGGCGGGCGCCGAGATGATCACCTTGCGGGCGCCGGCGGCGATGTGCTGCTCGGCGGCCTCGCGCTTGGTGAAGAAGCCGGTGGACTCGATCACGACGTCGACGCCGAGGTCGCCCCAGGGTAGGTTGGCCGGGTCGCGCTCGGCGAGCACCTTGACCTCGCGGGCGCCGACCTTGATGTTGCCGGCCCTGGTAACCGAGACCTTCTCGGCGAGCGGCCCGTTCACGGAGTCGTACTGGAGGAGATGCGCCAGCGTGGCAGCGTCGCCCAGGTCGTTGACCGCGACGATCTCGAAAGCGGCGTTGCTCTTGAGATGCGAGCGGTAGAAGTTCCGCCCGATGCGGCCGAAGCCATTGATGCCTACGCGCAGAGCCATATGTCCCCGTTCTCCCCTGAAGTCGTTGTCACGACGATCTTAGTCGGGAGGGGTGCTGGCACCGTGTGAACCGTCGGCGAGGATGACGACGCGGGCGAGCCGGCGGTGGACAGTGGCCTTGGTGGTGGGCGGACGGCAGCGGGTGCCGAGCTCCGCGAGCGACGCGTAGGGATGGCGCAGGCGCAGGCGCGCCACCTCGAGCAGAGCGTCGGGCAGGCGGTCGAGCTCGCCCGACTCCCGCAGGGCACGGATCGCGGCGAGCTGGGGCGCCGCCGCCCGGCTCGCGCGGACGAGGTTGGCGTGGTCGGCGTTGGCGAGACGATTGGCGTCGCTGCGCGCCGCCGAGACCACGGCCCGCTCGTCGAGCGAGAGCGCGGCGTCGGAGGCCCCGGCCAGCGCGAGTGCGTCGGCGATCGTCTCGACGGCCTTGGCGTAGGCGATCGCATGGCGGCCGCGATCGTGCACGCGCAGCTCGACGTCCTCGCGCGCGGCGAGCTCGGCGATGGCGCGCGCCCCGTCGACAGTGGCCGTGCGGATCTCGAGGTGGGCGGCCCGGGGGCCCGTGATCGAGGCCGCGCCGAGGAGTGCGCCCCGCAGGTACGCGCCGCGGCAGCAGCGCCGTGCGACCACACGATGCGGCGGCCGTACGAGCGGCACATGCTCCCGCGAGAGGACGCCCGCGGCGAAGAGGACGGCGTACGCGGTCTCGGTGCCCTCGACGTGCAGCTGGTAGCGCGTCGTCTTGCCGAACGCGTGCTGCCTGTACGTACGGATCTCGGAGTCGACGGCGAAGCTGCGCAGCAGCTGAAAGGCGCGGCGCGCGATGCCGTTCGAAGCAAGGTCGAGGTGAAGCGAGAGCTCGCCGCGGCCGCGCAGGTGGACGCTGCCGGCGGTGTGGAAGAGCGCCGACAGCTCGGCCAGGCGGTCGCACTCGGTCTTCGGCTCGATGGCGGCGAGCTCCGCTCGGACGTCCTCGGAGAGGCTCACAGGTGGACGCCCTCGAGCGCGAGCAGGCGGCGCTTGGTCACCACGCCGTCGCTGCCATAGCCGCCGATGCCGACGGAGGCGACGACCCGGTGGCAGGGCAGGATCAGCGCGAACGGCGACGACGCGCAGAACGCCCCGGCGGCGCGCGGCGCACGGGGCGCCCCCGCGAGCGCCGACAGCTCGCCGTAGGAGACGGTCTCGCCCCAGGGGATCGTCCGCAGCGCCTCGATCAGCGCGAGCTGGAGCGGCGTAAACCCGTCGAGCATCAGCTCGACGTCGTCGTAGGCCACGCGCTCGCCCGCGAGGTGTGCGCGGAAGCGCTCGACAAGCGGGTGGTCGCCCTGCGGCTGCCAGCCCGTGCCGAGGCGCGGCCGCTCGTGCATGAGGACGGCGCCGTCGAGGAGACGCAGGTCGCCGACCCCCCAGCCGTCGACCTCGTAGTGGACGATCTCCAGGAGCACGTCGGGATCGTCGCACGTCTCCACGGAATCGGAGAGACGCCCGCGCGCCGCCAGGCTGGGCGCTACGCTCGCCGCATGACCAACGGCTTCGCCGCCTCCCACCCGCCAGCCGCCCGCAACGAGCCTGTCCTCGGCTACGCGCCCGGCTCGCCGGAGCGCGCCGCCCTGCGCGCCCGCGTCGCCGACCTCGGCGCCGACCGGATCGACCTCCCCTGCGTGATCGGCGGCCGCGACGTCCACACCGCCACCACCCGCCCCGTCGTCTCGCCGCACCGTCACGCCCATGTGCTCGGCGACGTCCACCTGGCGGGCCTCGACGAGGTGGACGCCGCCGTCGAGGCTGCCGCCCTGGCCTGGAAGGACTGGTCGCGCACGCCCTGGGAGGAGCGCGCCGCCGTCTTCCTGCGCGCCGCCGACCTGCTCGCCGGCCCCTGGCGGCAGACCCTCAACGCCGCCACCATGCTCGGCCAGTCCAAGACGATGCACCAGGCCGAGATCGACGCCGTCTGCGAGCTCGTCGACTTCTGGCGCTGCAACGTCGAGTTCATGCTGCGCCTGTACGAGGAGCAGCCGGCCTCATCGGCCGGCGTGTGGAATCGCCTGGAGTACCGGCCGCTGGAGGGCTTCGTCTTCGCGGTCACCCCGTTCAACTTCACGTCGATCGCGGGCAACCTGCCGACTGCGCCCGCGCTGCTCGGCAACACCGTCATCTGGAAGCCGGCCACGACGTCGGCCTTCTCGGCGCACTTCCTGATGGAGCTGCTGCGCGCGGCAGGATTGCCGGACGGCGTGGTCAATCTCGTCTACGGCGACGGCGCTCGAATCGCCGAGAGCATCCTGCCGCGCCGCCATCTGGCGGGCATCCACTTCACCGGCTCCACCGCCGTCTTCAACTCGATGTGGCAGACCGTCGCCGCCAACGTCGGCGGCTACCGCAACTACCCGCGCATCGTCGGCGAGACGGGCGGCAAGGACTTCATCGTCGTCCATCCGTCCGCCGACCCGGAGGCGGTCGTCGCGGGGGTCGTCCGCGGCGCCTTCGAGTTCCAGGGGCAGAAGTGCTCGGCCGCGTCGCGGCTGTACGCGCCGAAGAGCCTGTGGCCCCTGCTGAAGGCGCGCCTCCAGGAGGAGATCGCCCAGATCCAGGTCGGTGACCCGTCCGACCCGGCCGTCTTCATGGGCGCAGTCATCGACGCGAAGGCGTTTGCGAAGCACCGCGCCGCCATCGCCGACGCCCGGGCTCATCCCCGCGCCGAGATCGTCGCCGGCGGCGGCACGGACGACAGCGTCGGCTGGTTCGTCGAGCCCACCGTGATCGAGACGCAGGATGCCGACTTCCCCTTGCTCGTCGAGGAGCTGTTCGGGCCGATTCTCACCGTCTACGTCTACCCCGACGCGCAGTGGGCCGACGCCCTGCGACTCGTCGATCGCACCGGCCCCTACGGGCTGACCGGCGCCGTCTTCGCAACCGACCGCGCCGCGATCGTCGAGGCGCACGAGGCTCTGCGCTATGCGGCCGGCAACTTCTACGTGAACGACAAGCCGACCGGCGCCGTCGTCGGCCAGCAGCCGTTCGGCGGGGCGCGCGGCTCCGGCACGAACGACAAGGCCGGCTCGCTGTGGAACCTGATCCGCTGGGTCAGCCCGCGCGCAGTGAAGGAGACGCTGGCGCCGCCAACCGACTGGCGCTACCCGTTCCTCGGCCCCGGCGAGTAGGCCCCGGCGAGTAGGCCCCGGCGAGCAGGCCCCGCAAGGCCGCCGACCGAAAGCCGAACGGCGGCTTTACCAGCTCTTCACGGAACCGCACTACCGTGCGAGACATGCGCTTAATCGGACTCCTCGGCACCGGCTTCGCCATCGCCGTCCTGCTGCTGCCGCACTGACCGGCGGGCTGACCCAGGGCTACCGCTTCGGGCTGAGCCGGAATGCCCACGCGACCGCCGAGCCTTCGGTCGCCGTCACGGCGAGCGCCGCGGCGAAGTGCACGCCCTTCGCAGTCACCGCCGCCGCATTCCCGAAGAAGGTGACTGCACGGGAGCTGGTGCCGCCCGACCGGGCGTCGACAGGCGCACCGTCCGCGTAGAGGGCAGCGCCCTCGATCGCGGCCGGCGCCTTCGCCTCGACGGCCGTCTGCGGGCCGACAGCGGTGACAACCTCGCCGGGGTGTGGCCCGAGGATGCGCAGCCGCACCGGGCCACCCAGCTCGAGCCTCCAGGTGCTGCGGTCGCCGCGGAGGGCAGCTCCGTACGCGCCGTCCTCGGTCTGCCCCTCGACCTGGCGCCGCCCGGTGATCACCGCGATCGCCCACGTCTTGCTGAGCGTGTCCGAGAGCCCGACCCGGTAGCCGCCGGCACGCGCGAACGCGCCGACGCCCTCGGTCAGCTCGACCGCCGTGCCCTTGCGGAAGCGGGCGAGATCGGGGCCGAGCCGCCGCTGCGCCTGCTTCGAGAGCAGCCCCCACATGCGCAGGGCGTCGCCCTTGCCGGCCGCCTCGACGAACGCGCGCAGCGTGCCTCCCGGGGTGACGCCTGCAGTGCGGGCGGCAGCCGCAGAGCCGGCTGCAAGCCCGGCAGCGGCGAGCGCGATGACGACGAGCGAGACGAAGCGGCGCATCCGGGAATAGGGTACGTCAGACACACTGTCGTCGGCTGCTAGGAGGACACGTGACCGCCCTGACTCCCGGGGAGATCTACGACCGCTTCCGCGAGTGCTACCTGGCAAAGGACGTGCCCGGCATGCTCGCGCTCTACGAGCCGGGCGCGTGCTTCGTCACCGAGGACGGGCGCGTCGCGCGGTCGTCGGCAGAGATCGGTGCCGAGCTGTCGGCGCTGCTCGCGCTCGGCGGCCGGCTCTGGCTCGACCCGCCCGAGGTGGTCGCACTCGCCGACCTCGCGCAGCTCCACTCCGCCTGGGGCCTTGAAGGTGGCGGGCCGGACGGCACCCTCACGCTCAGCTCGCGCACGAGTGACATCGTTCGCCGACAACCGGACGGCCGGTGGCTGCTCGTCATCGACAACCCGTTCGGCGGCGCCCGCTGACATCTCCAGCGAGGCAGTGACCGCTCGCCGCTACGACGCGCCGGTCTTGTGCAGCGCGGCATGGATCGAGCGGGCGGTGCGCGGCGGGATGCCCGGTACCGCCTCCAGCTCCTCGGCGGTGGCAGTGACGAAGCGCTCGGCCGAGCCGAAGTGACGGAGGATCGCCTTGCGCCGCGCCGGGCCGACGCCGGGCAGGTCGTCGAAGATCGACGCGCGCGCAGCGGTGGCGCGGCGCGTCCGGTGGTAGCCGAGCGCGAAGCGGTGTGCCTCGTCCCGGATGCGCTGCAGCAGCTGCAGGCCGGCGCTGCGCGGGTCGAGCAGGATCGGCTCGGAGCAGCCCGGCACGAACACCTCCTCGATCCGCTTCGCGAGTGCTATCACCGCGACGCGCGGCAGGTCGTACGCCTGCATCGCCTCGAGCGCCGCCGAGAGCTGCCCCTTGCCCCCGTCGATCACGATCAGGTTCGGCAGCGCCGCGAAGCTCTCGTCCCACTCCTCGTCGCCGAGCTCCACGTTGAGCCTGCCGAAGCGCCGTCCGATCACCTCCGCCATCGAGGCGAAGTCGTCGGGCCCGCCGCGCAGGTCGGCCCGGATCGCGAACTTGCGGTAATGCGCCTTCTTCGTCACCGCGTCCTCGAGCACGACCATCGAGCCGACCGACTGCTCGCCCATCGTCGTCGAGATGTCGAAGCACTCGATGCGGATCGGCAGGCTCTCCAGGTTGAGCGCCTCGCGTAGCTCCTCGAGCGCCTCGACGCGGCGCAGCCGCTTCCGCTCCGACGACACGGTGTCGCCCTGCAGCGCGAGCCGCGCGTTCTCGTCGGCGAGCGCCTGCAGCCGGCGCTTCTCGC
>JANXXF010000179.1 GCA_025350775.1 Actinomycetes bacterium | reverse complement strand
GAAGAGTGCGGTCTGTACCGCCGGTGCTGACACGGCCCCAGCCTAGCGCCCTCGATCGGCCGTCATGGGAAGGCGGGTCGCCGCAGGGGTGCCGGCTGTGAGCCGGAGTTGTCCGCAATCGGTGCGTTCGACGCCCTGTCTCGCCCCGGCGCGTCACGGCCGGTCGATCCGCGCGAACCCGGCTCTCAGAGCGATGTCGGAGACGAGTTCGAGGCCCGTTCCCATGAAGAGCGCGACCGTGGAGCCGCTCCGGTAGCCGACGTCCGCCTCGCTCACGCGATCGCCCCAGAGCAGCAGCGCCCGCTGGGAGTTGAACTGCCGGCTCATCCACGCGATCCCGTCCACCCGCTCGGGGTGCTCGTAGATCGCCTGGCCCCACGGCGCCGTTCGCGCGTACGTGCGCGGGGGCGTGTCCGTGAGCTCACTCGCCTTCACGCCGGCCCGCAACAGGCCGAAGCCGTGAAGCTGGGCAAGACGGAGGTCACGCGTCAGCTCGAACCACGAGACCGCGCGCTGCTCGATCCGTGCGAAGGGGAGCGAACGGCGCGCACCCGGCACCAGGTCGTGAAAGACCGTCTCGGCGAACGCCGCCTCCACCGCCTCGCCGCCGTACAGCGTCGCGACCACCGCGCCCGCCGTGCCGGTGACGGGTCGAAATCGCGCGAGGCCTGGGGCCGCGTTGAACGCCGAAGGCGGGCGCGCCAGCGAGTGGACGCGGACGATCTCCGTGCCGGCCGGCCAGACCTCTACCGCCAGATTCAGCGGGACCGGTGGATCGGGAACCCGCACCACTCCGTCTACTCGGGCACCTCGGCCTCGTGCGACGCCGCGTCCACCACCGCGTCCGGGCTCGACACCAGGAGGTCGACCGGACGCGCGTCGTCGTCGAGCCAGCCGTTCGGCTGAACGAACCAGAAGGCGATCTCCCAAGCGCGCAGGCCGGCCACCGCGAGGGCCGCCAGGACTCCGGACAGCGCCGGCAGCGGCTGCCCCTGCACCGGGTCGAACTGGAACGCCGGATAGAGATCCTGGCGCTTGAACTGCACGCCGAAGATCGCCCCGCGCCGGCTCAGCTTGTGCGCGAGTGCCGCCCGGTTCTTCGCCGTCGAGCCGAGGAGATCGGCGACCTGAGCGCTCGTGAGCGAAGGCCACTCGGTGAGAAACGCTGCGCGCGCCTCGGCGTTCAGGCGAAGCTGCTCGGTCGTCGCCGGCCCCAGCACCAGCGTCGGGCTGAGAGCGTCGATGAGGGACTCCGCGTCCTCGCGATGGGCCTTCGCCAGCGCGACGATCGAGCCCGCAAGGCGGAGGTCGCTCTCGTCTCCGGTGATGTCAGAAGCGATCAGGTCTATTCTTGCCGCCATCACCGCAGCGTAGCACCGTGCCCGGCCGCCTCCCCACCAGCCGCTCACCACCCTGCCGGTACCGTGAACGCCGTGCCCATTCGCTCAGACCTCAGAAACATCGCCATCGTCGCCCACGTCGACCACGGTAAGACCACCCTCGTCGACGCCATGCTCTGGCAGACCGGCGCCTTCCGCGCCAACCAGGACGTCAACGAACGGGTGCTGGACTCGGGCGATCTCGAGCGCGAAAAGGGCATCACGATCCTCGCCAAGAACACCGCGATCCGCTTCGGCGACGTCAAGCTCAACATCATCGACACGCCGGGCCATGCCGACTTCGGCGGCGAGGTCGAGCGCGGCCTGACGATGGTCGATGGCGTGCTGCTGCTCGTCGACGCCTCCGAGGGCCCGCTGCCGCAGACGCGCTTCGTGCTGCGCAAGGCGCTCGAGAGCCGCCTGCCGGTGATCCTCGTGATCAACAAGATCGACCGTCCCGACGCGCGCATCAGCGAGGTCGTCGACGAGGTCTACGAGCTGTTCCTCGACCTCGACGCCGGCGAGGACCAGATCGACTTCCCGATCGTCTACACCAACGCGAAGCTCGGCCACGCCACGCTCGACCCGGCCGTGGCCGGCGACAGCCTGAAGCCGCTCTTCGAGCTGATCGTCGAGAAGATCCCGGCGCCGACCTACGAGGAAGGCCATCCGCTGCAGGCGCTCGTGACCAACCTCGACGCGTCGCCGTACGTCGGCCGCCTCGCGCTCTGCCGCGTGCGCCAGGGCACGATCCGCCGCGGCGAGCTGATCGCCTGGTGCCGCGCCGACGGCACGATCGAGAAGGTCAAGGTCAACGAGCTGTACGTCACCGAGTCGCTCGAGCGCGTCCCCGCCGAGTCGGCCGGCCCCGGCGAGATCGTCGCCGTCGCCGGCATCCCCGAGGTGACGATCGGCGAGACCTTCGCCGACGTCGATGACCCGCGCCCGCTGCCCGTGATCACCGTCGACGAGCCGAGCCTCTCGATGACCGTGGGCATCAACACGTCGCCGCTGGCCGGCCAGGAGGGCGACAAGGTCACCTCCCGGCTGATCAAGAACCGGATCGAGACGGAGCTCGTCGGCAACGTCTCGCTGCGCATGCTGCCCACCGAGCGCCCCGACACCTGGGAGATCCAGGGCCGTGGCGAGCTGCAGTTGGCGATCCTCGTCGAGCAGATGCGCCGCGAGGGCTTCGAGCTGACCGTCGGCAAGCCCCAGGTCGTGACGCGCGTCGTCGACGGCAAGGTGCACGAGCCGATGGAGCGCGTCTCGGTCGACATCCCCGACGAGTACATGGGCGTCGTCACCCAGCTGTTCGCGCTGCGCAAGGGCCGCACCGAGGCGCTCATCAACCACGGCACCGGCTGGGTGCGCATGGAGGTGATCGTGCCGGCGCGCGGGCTGATCGGCTTCCGCACGGAGTTCCTCACCGAGACCCGCGGCACCGGCATGCTCCACCACGTCTTCGAGCGCTACGAGGCCTGGCACGGCGAGCTGCGCACGCGCCCCAACGGCTCGCTCGTCGCCGACCGCCGCGGCCCCACCACCGGCTTCGCCCTGGCGAACCTGCAGGAGCGCGGCGCGATGTTCGTCGGCCCCGGCGTCGAGGTGTACGAGGGCATGATCGTCGGCGAGAACGCGCGCTCCGACGACATGGACATCAACGCCACCAAGGAGAAGAAGCTGACGAACATGCGCGCCTCGTCCAGCGACGAGCTCGTGCGGCTGACGCCGGCGCGACCGCTGTCGCTCGACCAGGCGCTCGAGTTCATCCGCGAGGACGAGTGTGTCGAGG
>JANXXF010000133.1 GCA_025350775.1 Actinomycetes bacterium | reverse complement strand
GCCACTGCCGTGCGCCGCGGCGCCAGGCAGTCGCCGCTGCGGTGCAGCTCGAGCGCCGGGCCGGCCGGCGCCCGCCCGACCCGATCTCCTCCAGCCCGCACTGCGCCGTCATGGTCACGTCGGCGGCCGCGAGCCGCGAGAACAGGTACGGCTGCTCGCTCGTCGCGATGACGGTGGCGACCACGTAGAGACGGGGCGTGACGACGTCGGGCGCGGGTGCCCGCCCCCCAGTGGCGCTCACGCCCGAGGAGCGGTTTCATCATGCAACAGCAGCGTGTGTGCGGGCATCACGACGCGGTTCCTGAGCAGCTGCGTGCCCACCCGCACGGGTGATAGCACATGCGGGAAGGCGGGAGTTGCGGCCGCTGTGGCGGCCGCGGTGGTGGTGTCCTCGGTCATCCCGTCAGACGCGATCAGCACGCCGTTTACTGCGGGGCACGACTGCAACCGGCCGGACAGGTGAGCCACTCGCGCCCTTCAGCTTCAACGGCAGGCACACGAAGAGGAACTCGGTCGCGCCGGCGGCCGCCAGCTCTTCCAACCGGAGGTGCTCTGCGATGAAGATCCCCCGCTGCGTCAGAAACAGGACGTGAACAGGCATGCCCGAGTCAGCGGGGCCGATGCGTTCGAGCGCGACATTGTCAGCACCAACCAGGAACACCTCTCGCTCGGCAAGCCACTCGGCGCCCGATTCGACGAGACCCGGCACGGCCTGCTCGACCGGGTAGGCGGCCCGGTCGTTCCAGAGCGCACCGAGGCCGGTCCGCAGCAGCACGCAGTCGCCGGCGCGAACCTCGATTCCGTCCTGCGTCGCAATGCGCTGCAGCTCGTCGGCAGAGATGCCATGACCCGGCGCGAGGACAGCGACGCCGGCCGCACGGGCGACATCGAGCAGGATGCCCCTCCGGAGGATCGGCGCGACCGTCTCGAGCCCGTGCGCGGAGACGCCAAGGTGGCTCTGGGCCGTATGCACGTCGCTGCCACCGAGGATCATGCCGTTGGCGGCAAAATGCGCGAAGCTGTCCAGATGCGTCCCCGTATGCGTGCTCATCACCACCACCTCGGACGTCGCGCTGACGCCGTCGGGCGTCACCACGTCGATGTGTCGAAAAGTGGGCGTCAGCAGGAATCCGGGGTGGTCGGGGCTCTGCGGCATCGCAGCGCTCAGGGTCTGGCCGAGGTCGAAGATCTGCGCGCCGGCCAACTCGTCGAACAAGCTCACAGCAGCACACCTCCAGGCGGCTCGTCAGTCAGTTGCATCCGAATTCGCCGTGCCGGTCTTCCGTAGCTCGGTCTTCAACACCTTGCCTGCTGCGTTTCTCGGCAGCGCAGCAACGAACGTAATCGCTTTCGGCAGTTTGAAGCGGGCGAGGCTCTGCTCGCAGTGCCGCAGGAGATCGCTCTCGTCAACTCGCGCCTGCGGTTTGAGCACGACGAACGCGGTGATGGCCTCGCCCCAGTAGGCATCCGGCAGGCCCACCGCGGCCGCCTCGAAGACAGCCGGGTGCGTGGAGAGCACCTCCTCGAGCTCGCGCGGATAGATGTTGACGCCACCCGAGATCACCATGTCCTGCTTGCGGTCGACGAGATAGAGGTAGCCCTCCTCATCCTGTACGGCCATGTCACCCGCGGAGAACCACTCGTCGCGGAACGACGCAGCAGTCTCCTCGGCCCGCCCCCAGTACCCGTTGAAGAGATACGGCGAGGTGCTGTAGAGCTCGCCCACCTCGCCGTGGGGAACGTCGTTGCCGTCGTCGTCGAGGAGACGCACCAGCGTGGCCGGAAACGGCTTGCCGACACAGCGGATCTTGCGCAGCTGATCGGGCGGTCGCAGGTTGGAGATGATCCCGCCCTCGGTCGAGCCGTACAGCTCGTGCAGGAGCCCGTCTCCGAAATAGTCGACGATCTTCTCTTTCGTCGCCTGCGGTAGCGGCGCCGCGTTCGACATGATCGTGCGTAGCCGGGCAGGCTTGAGATCGCCGAGCTCTCGCTCGCCGAGCGCGAAGATCCCGTTGAAATGGGTGGGAACGAGAAAGACGTTGGTCAGCTCGAGGTCGCGAAGCAGGCGGAGGACTTCCTCGGGATCGAATTTGGGCGGCCCGATCTCCGCATAGCCGCCAAATGTGATCGCGGCCGCAGAAAACGTGAAGCCGGCACCATGGAAGAGCGGCGCTGTCGCGAGCGCGCGATCCTCGGGCGAGTAGCAGCCGAACTCCACAGCCATTGCGAAGAAGGTGAGCGTGCGCGCGCGATGGGGCAGCATCACGCCCTTCGGCCGGCCGGTCGTGCCCGCGGTGTACGGCAGGCAAAACGTGTCCCACTCCTCGGGTCGGTGAGCCGGGCGCAGTGGGCGTGAGTCGGCGAGGAAGCGCTCGTACTCCTCGCCGATCACGATGATGCGTTCGACGGTGGCAAGCTCGGTCGAGCGCGCAAGCTCTGCGAGCGACTCGTGAACGAGCAGGACACGTGCCTGGGCGTCGTCACAGATGTACGCCAGCTCGGGGCCGGTGAGCTTCGGATTCACCATCGCTGCGGGCGTTCCCGCTTCGGCGAGGCCCATGACGATCTCGATGAACTCGAGACAGTTGGGCGCCATCAGCGCCGTGTGGTCGCCCGGTGCGAGCCCGAGGCCGTGGAGAGCGCCGTTCGAGACCCGGTCGATGCGGTCGACGAGCTCGCGATACGTGAGCTGCGCGCTGCCCATGCCGAGCGCTACCTTGTCGGGTCTGCTCGCGGCGGCCGCTCGAACGCCGGTTGCGATGGTGACAGGCTGGTAGGTGCCGCCCGGGTGTGTCAGACGGCGGCCTCCGCCGGCGCGGCGAGCAGCTCGACGATCGCGGCCGCCGACAGGATCTCGTCGATCGCGGCCGCACACTGGCCCATCGGAAAGAAGCCCTGCTCGAGATCGCCCTCCACGGCGCCCGCGTAGCCGCGCCAGAAGTGCTCGACCGCCTGCTCCGGGTACGGCTGGAGCTCGTTCTCCCTACCCTCCCAGGAGATGACGAATGGGCTACGCCACGCCCGTGACGGC
Source organism: Actinomycetes bacterium (assembly GCA_025350775.1). Lineage (GTDB taxonomy): Bacteria > Actinomycetota > Thermoleophilia > Gaiellales > Gaiellaceae > CANFDS01. The sequence goes on along the minus strand of JANXXF010000133.1, from coordinate 9,331 downwards.
TTGCCGGTGCAGGCGCTCGTCACGGTCGTCGCGCGCTCGTCGGCGTCGATGATCGCCTGCTTGTAAACGGCGTGAGCATCGGATTCGCTGCATGCCAGGAAGCGTGTTCCCACCGAGACGCCGGCGGCTCCGAGCGCGAGTGCCGCCGACACGGCCGCCGGCTGCGCGATCCCGCCGGCCAGCAGCAGGGGCACGCGCAACCTGCCGCTGCCGGCCTGCGCGAGCGAGAGCGTCCCGACCGGGCCGCAGTGGCCGCCGGCCTCGTTGCCGGACAGGACGACGGCGTCGGCGCCGAGCGACGCGACCTTGAGCGCCGCGCGCACGGTGCCGACCACACACACCAGCTTCGAGCCGTTGGCGTGGATCTCGTCGATCACAGCGACCGGGTTGCCGAGCCCGCTGATGATGACCGGCACCTTCTCCTCGATGCAGGTGTCGAGCTGCATCCGGGTGATGTCGACGCCGCCCATCGTCGCGCTGTCGTCCGCGCCGGTGGGGAGCAGCACGTTCACGGCAAACGGCCTTCCCGGCGCCTCGTCGCGCACGCGCAGGATGTGCCCGCGCAGCTCGTCGCTGCCCATGATCCCGCCGGTGGCGATACAGCCGAGGCCACCTGCCGCCGAGACGGCGGCAGCGATGCGGCCTGTCGTCACGAAGGCCATGCCCGCCTGAAAGATCGGCCGGTCGATGCCGAACAGCCGACACAGGTCACTGCTTGCCTTGTTCATCCGTTCACACCTCCTCGACGAGCCTCGATCAGAGCGGGGCCGCAGCGAGCGGCGCGCCGCTACGTGTGAAACGGTACGTCGACGACCACCTGCTCGGGAAATGCCGGCTCGGTCGGGCTCTCGGAGCCACCCAGCCTGAAGTGGAGGATCGACACGCCCGTCGCCGAGGTCTCGCCGGGCAGCGAGCCGTGGAGCGAGCCTTCCCGGCGAAAGGCGAAGATGCCCTCGCGCCACCAGACGAACTCTCCGTCCTGCTGCTCGATCGACTCCCACTCCGCCACCGGCATCTCGCCGTCGAGAACGTAGAGGAGCTCGAGCATCCGGTGGTGGGAGTGCCGGGCCGCGCGCAGCGCGGGCGGGTAGAACGGAAAATCGTCGGGACGGCGATCGGGGCTCAGCCCGGGCGGGAAGTGCAGGATTTGCATCTTTGTACCGCCGGATGGGTAGCGGCCGAGCACCTTGTTGACGACCGGCGGCAGGTCGGAGTAGGCCGCCGGCTGCCAGTCGGCGCGCAGCGAGTCGATGGCCGTGACCTGAGCCCGGTCGAGGATGACGCCACTGCCGGGGGCAGCCGTGGCAGGCACAGCGCCCGTCGGCGCGAGCCTGTCGAAGGCCGGCCCGGACGCACCCGCGGCCGCACCGGCGCCGGCGTCCCGGACGACGATGCCGGTCCAGCCCGTAGCCGACCTGAATTCCGCGTCGACGGCGTACGGCGCACCGTGCCGCCGGTGGATCGCCACGCCGGGACGGTGGCGGACAAGGGCTCCCTGCTGACCGTCTGGGCCGTCGAACTCCCAGGTCGAGCGCTCCCCGGCGAGCGTGAACCAGAACTCGTCGACAGCTGCGGGAGTAGCGGCAGCGGGCTCGAGTCCGGTCGGGAAGTCGGGTGGCAGAAAGAGCAGGGAGGCCTGCGGCTCACCCTCCTTTCCGCCGAGCGACTTCCGCTGGGCGCCGGGCGCAACGTCGGGCGCCGGCTCCCAGGCGAGCTCGCGCGTGTCGAAGATCGAGACGCCCGGCGTCTCCCACACGATGCCTGGCCGGCGCGGCGCGCCGCTCACGCCTGGCCCTCGCTGCCGTCACGGTCGGGGCCGACCGGCCTGCCAGACGAGCCTCCGCGGAATAGCTTGAGAAGTACCACCTTGCGAGTATGTCAATACCCACCCGGCCGCGCACAGCGACGCGAGGGCCGGTACCTATTGGACGCACTCAGCCACCAGGCGAAGGAGCAACCCCGATGCAAAAGGCCATCTTCACCGACACCTTGCAGGTAGCCATCGTCGTGCGCGATCTCAATGCCGCTCTGCGCACCTACACCGAGGAGTACGGCATCGGCCCCTGGCTGCTCTACGACTTCAATCCGTCGACCGTCGACAACATGATCATCGACGACCAGCCTGCGGAGTATTCGATGCGTCTGGCCTTGACCACGATCGGGAGCGTGCAGTGGGAGCTGATCGAGCCGACCGACGACAGGAGCATCTACGCCGACTTCCTGAAGGAGCACGGCGAGGGCCTCCATCACGTAGCACTCGGTGTCTCCGACTACGGGGAGGCCCTCGCGGTCTTCCGCGGCAAGGGACACAAGATCATTCAGGGCGGAACCTGGCACGGCTTCACCTACTCCTATCTCTCCACGCAAGCCAAGCTCGGGTTCATCGCGGAGCTCTACGACCAGCCTGCAGACTTCGTCAATCCCGGGCCGGATGCGGTATACCCGCCCGTGGCCGGCTAGCGCGTCGTGTGCAAAATGGAGGATCGAAGTGGGAGTCACGCTGAATGACGATGAGATCTGGGACTTTCTCTCCGAGGAGAAGGTCGGAATCCTCACCACGCTCCGTGCCGACGGCATGCCGGTCGCGCTGCCGATGTGGTTCGTGCTCGTCGACAGGCGAGTCTTCATCCAGACCCATGCCAACACGAAGAAGGTCGCAAGGATCCGACGCGACCCGCGGGCGTCCTTCCTCGTCGAAGCAGGCGAGCGCTGGGCCGAGCTCAAGGCAGTACACCTGAGCGGACGGGTCGGCATCGAAACGGACGAGGGAGTGGTGGCGAACGTCGCGCGCGAGGCCGATCGGAAGTACGCCGAACTGCGAACGGCTCCGGAACGGCTGCCGGATGCGACAAAGCGGCACTACGCGCCGGAGCTCGTCACGCTCCGTCTCGACCACGACGAGCGGATCATCAGCTGGGACAACAAGAAGCTCCGGCTGAGAGCGCCCGAGGTGCGGTAGAAACGACGAGGGGGCCTTGCGGCCCCCTCGCTCCTACATGCAGTCCTTGAGCGCCTGCGCCTCCGGCAGCGACTCGAGCTTCTTCAACGTGTTGTTCTCGATCTGGCGGATCCGCTCGCGCGTGACCCCGAACGCGCGGCCGACCTCCTCGAGCGTGCACGGCTGCTCCCCCCGGAGGCCGAACCGCAACTCGATCACCTTGCGCTCGCGCTCCGGCAGCGACTCCAGCGCCCGCACGATGTCGCCGCGACGAAGCTGCAGCGAGGCGGTGTCGAACGGGGACTCCGCCCGCTCGTCCTGGACGAAGTCACCGAGCTCGGACTCCTCCTCCTCGCCGATCGGCTTCTCCAGCGAGATCGGCTGCTGCGCCATGCGCAGGATCTCGCGCACCTCGGCGGTCGTCATGTCCAGCTCGTCGGCGATCTCCTCCGGGCGCGGCTCGCGGCCGAGGCCCTGGACGAGCTGCCGCTCGATGTGGACGACCTTGTTGAGCTTCTCGACCATGTGCACCGGGATGCGGATCGTGCGCGCCTTGTCGGCGATCGCCCGGGTGACCGCCTGGCGGATCCACCAGGTGGCGTAGGTCGAGAACTTGTAGCCTCGGCGATGGTCGAACTTCTCGACAGCGCGGATGAGGCCGAGCGACCCCTCCTGGATGAGGTCGAGGAACGAGAGGCCACGGCCGAGGTAGCCCTTGGCGATCGAGACGACGAGGCGCAGGTTGGCCTCGATCATCTGCGCCTTGGCGGTCATGTCGCCACGCTCGATGCGCTTGGCCAGCGCGACCTCCTGGCCGGCCGTGAGCAGCGGCACCTTGCCGATCTCACGCAGGTACAGGCGCAGCGAGTCGAGCGACGGCTCGTGCGAGAGATCGAGCTTCGGCGCGACCTTCTCGTCCTCCGGCTGCACCTGCTCGTGATGCGGCCGCTTGTGCGTCTCCCCTTCGACCAGCTCGACGCCATGGTCGATCAGGTAGCTGTAAAAGTCGTCGAACTGCTCCTTGGTGAGCTCGACCTCCTCGAGACCCTGTGCGATCTCGTCGTAGCTGAGGAACCCCTTCTCGAGCCCTTCGTGAACGAGCTTCTGGACTTCCTCGATCTCCGGGAGCTGAATCTCGACCGTCGTAAGCATCGGACCTCGGCTTTCTCGCGTGACGGACTGGGCACCGACTGCGAGAGGCGTACGAGCCTTGCTGCCTCTATGAGGGGCGATACTACCCATGACTACGAGCGGAGTGAGAACAATTTTTGATGCCTCCCCCGTAGTCCCATCAGCAGCCCGGTGATACCGATCGGGCAAATTACCGACCTCAACCCTGGCGGTGGAATCCCGCTCGTGCTAACGCTTCGTGCCGCTCCGGCCACCCACCGCTCCGGCCGATGCCTGAACTAATTGCCCGAGCGGCAGGCGAGCGGGTGCCGTGCACTATTTTCAGCCGGCGCAGTCGCCGGTCGAAACCGACCTGCTGCCGATGCGCGCGAGCGCTGCCTTGACCACGCCGGCCGGCACGCCGAGGCCGAGGCCGCCGGACTTGCTCTCGCCGAAGATCGTCGCCTGCACGTGGCCGGAGGCGTCGACCGCGGGGCCGCCCGAATTGCCGTGCTGCACCTTGCCGCGGACGCTCGTCAGCTCGCGCAGCAGCGGCCCCTTGCCGTACGAGTCCCGGCTGAGTACCGGCTGCGTCTTGCCGATGCGGCCCGCCACCGCGGTGTAGGCACGGTTCCCGGGGAAGCCGAGGATCGCAACCGCAGCGCCGTTGCCGGGCTCTGCGAACGGCAGGGGAGCGGCGAGCAGGCCGGGGGCGAGCAGGATGGCGACGTCGTTCTTGGTGTCGTACACGACCACGCGCGCGCGCAGCTTGCGGCCGGTGCCGCTGCGCTGCACCGTCGTCCTCGACTGGCCGGCGACGACATGCGCGGCCGTGACGACGACGCCGGGGCCTGCCGTCCAGCCGCTGCCAGAGACATTGAGCCCGCAGGCGCGGCCTTCGACGCGCACGACGCTGGGCCGGGCCCCGCGCACGGCGGAGGCAAGCAGGATCGCGGGGTTGGGCGCCTCGGTGGGGGCGTCGGGGGCGCCCGAGAGCTTCGGGAACGCGTCGAGCCGGGAGAGGCGATGGAGGATGTCGCCGGGCGGGAACGCCTTGGTGAGCGCCGAGACGATCTTCGAGTCGACCGCGTAGGCGTGAACCTTCGGCTGGTGCGGGATCTGCAGCGCGGCCGCGCCGACCACCCACACCACCGCCGCGCCCATCGCGGCGCCGACGACCGCGCCGCCGAGCGAGTCGAGCTGGCGGATCCCAGGGATGCGCAGGCCGCCGCGCACGATCGACCCGGCAAACGCTGCCACCGCGTGCAGCACGCCAGCCCCGATCACCGCTCCGCCGATCGCGACGAACGACGAGTACTGCGAGACGCTGTCGGGCAGCAGCGTCGGCGCGATGCGCGAGCCGAGGATTGCGCCGACGATGAGGCCGGCGAGCGAGAGCGCCGTCGCGACGAGGCCGCGGCGCAGCCCCGAGAGCGCGGCGAGCCCGATCAGCCCGAGCGCGATCCAGTCGACAGTGGTCATCCGGTGAGGTGATCGGCCGCGCGCGTCACGGGTGCAGCTTCCCCTCGCAGCGGCGCTCTCCTGCACGGGGCAGTGGGCGCGAGCCCCGTCTCCGGCCGCAGCCTTCGCCCAACGCACCGGGCGCCGCCGACCTCCGCTACACTTTTGCGGCACCTGGGGGAGTAGTTCAGTTGGTTAGAACGCCGGCCTGTCACGCCGGAGGTCGCGGGTTCGAGTCCCGTCTCTCCCGTTGTCGGAACCCTCGCGCGAGCGGGGGTTTCGTCGTTTCTCGGCCAAGAGTCGATCAAGTCGCGCGGCACTCACAGCCCCTGGCCCGGTTACGCGACCAGCCCGGCGACCGCCTTGTCGGGGGTGTCCTCCTCCACTCCGGCCCGCGCAGCTACCGCCTCGGCGAGCGAGCCGGCACTACGCCCATCTCGGCGCTCTGGTGGTAGTTGCCCTCCCAGGCGAGTGTCGGGGACTGCAACGATGCGGTCGGCGGCTGCTGGCACAGCGTCGCGGTCGAAGCGGTCGATGACGGCCTCATGCGCGGTCGGGACGGCAAGCAGCTCCGGCCGGATCCCGTCGTCGTGGTGGTCGCCTCCGATCGAGCTCTTCAGCTCGCGCATGCCCTTGCCCAGCGAGCGGGCGATCTCGGGCAGACGCTTCGGCCCGAAGACGAGCAGGATGACGAGTCCCAGGATCAGCAGTTCGGGTATGCCGATAAATCCAGGCATGTGTGCAGGGTTCCTTTCAGGTTCTGATGGGTGAGAGAGTCGGGGCGACACGACGGAATCCCGCGAGCCGCCCCCACGACGCACTAACCGACGATGAAGCCGGTGCCCTTGACTGCGGCGAGGATCTGCTCCATCGTCTTCGCGCCCTCGAAGGCAGCTGGTGCGCCCGAGACGCCGTTGATGTCACGGATCCAGCCGGCATGGCGGGCCTCAATCGGGAGGATCGAGCCAGCGGCGCCGAGCAGCGCCGGCGTCTTGATATTGCCGACCTGCCCGAGATAGGCGGCGACACCGGTGTCCTCCAGAACCTGCGCAGTCGCCTTGAACTTGGCCAGGTTGGAGGTCGTGTCCTTGAAGTCGAACATCGGCTTGTTCACGGCAGACGAGCCGAGGGCCTTCTTCAGAAAGGCCACGTGCGCGACCTCATGGCCCTTGACGATCCTGGCGAAATTGCCGACCTTGCCAGTGAACCCGCCCTTCGCGACAGCCTCCGTGAGCCCTCCTGGGTTCCGCGGACGCCTGGCCCAGCTGAAACAGGAACAACGCACCTAGGTGTTACACACGCACGGCGTCATGCCGTTCTTCTGCGAGTGCGACCGCGCCGGCTGCTTCGCGCCTGCCTGGCTCACGGTCGCCGAGTACGACCACGCGAGAGTCCAGGGCGCGTCGATCTTCGCGCAGGCCGACGCGCTGGCGCGAGCGCTGTAGCCGCCCCACCGCAAAGGAGTCGTGCGGTCCGCCGCGTATTGGACGCTGGCCAGGGCGACGTCTCGGTTTCCCGTGCGTCGTCGCTGTTCGTCCAACAGGAGGGATTGACGTGATACCGAAGCAGGCGCGGACACTGCTCGCCGAGGCTCTCGGCGCATTCATACTCATCTTCGGCGGCACGCTCACGATCGCGGCCACCGGGGTCGTCAACTCCGGGCCTATCGCGCACCTCGTGATCGCTCTCGCCTTCGGGCTCTCGCTGCTCGCCGGCCTGCTCGTGTTCGCCGAGATCTCGGGCGGGCACTTCAACCCGGCGGTCTCGCTCGCGATGTGGCTGAGCAGGAGGCTCAGCACCAAGGACCTGATCGGCTACTGGGTCGCGCAGTTCGTCGGCGGCATCGGTGCCGGCGTGTTCCTCTACTGGATCACGAGCCGAGCGGTCGTCAAGAGCACCGTCAACCAGCCCGGTCCGGGCACGAGCGTTGGCACAGCCCTGCTCGTCGAGGCGCTGCTGACGGCGCTGTTCATCCTCGTCATCCTGAAGGCCTCCGAGATGGGCCACGTCGGCCTCGTCGGCATCGCGCTGACGCTCACGGTCGTCCATCTCGCCGGCATCCCGTTCACGGGTGCCTCGGTGAACCCGGCGCGCACCTTCGGCCCGGCGCTGATCGGCGGCCAGTGGCATGCGCTGTGGATCTACTTCGCCGGCCCCGCCATCGGTGCCGTGATCGCATGGGTCGTCCACACGGTCGTCGTCAAGGGCGAAATGCCGAGGGCCCCGAAGCCGGCCTAATCGTCTCGTGCGAGGCAGCGCCGGGTGCGAGAGCGCCCGGCGCCGCTCCGCCGTTCAGCCCCTCCCCCGCTCCGCCCCTCAGCCGGCGACCGGCCGCGCCCGCGCCGCCTCGATCAGGCGATCCTCCATGGCGCGCACCTCGGGCAGCCCGACGAGGTCGTCCACCTCGGCCCGCGTCATCATCCGGTCGAGCCAGCCGCGCTGGGTGCGCTCGTCGTGCAGGTCGGTGAGGAAGCTGCGCACCGTGCCCAGGGCGATCCGCATCGCCGTGATCGCGAAGATGCCGAGGTCCCAGCCCCACGCCTCGAGCTCGTCGATCGTCATCGTCGGGCTCTTGCCCCACTCGGGAACGTCGATCACGAGCGGGGCGTCGCCGATCTCCTCGCGGTAGCGCCGGAACTCGTCGGCTGTCAGCAGCGCCTCCGGGAAGAGCGCGTCCGCGCCCGCCTCGAGGTAAGCGCGGCCCCGCTCGACCGTCGCCTCGAAGCCCTCGCACTGGCGCGCGTCGGTACGGATGATCAGGACGAAGTCGTCGTCCCGCTGGGCCTCCTTGGCGGCGTAGATCTTCGCGACCATCTCCTCGACGGGGATGATCGAGGCGCCGGCGGTCTGGCCGCAGCGCTTCGGGAACGTCTGATCCTCCATGTGCACGCCCGCCGCGCCGATCTGCTCGAACTCGCGGATCGCCCGCTTCACGTTGGTGACGCTGCCGAAGCCGGTGTCGATGTCGCAGAGCGTGGGCAGCGACGTGGCGGCGACGACGTGGCGCGCGTTGTCGAGCATCTCCTTGAAGCTGAGCAGGCCGAGGTCGGAGAACCCCGCGACCGAGGTCGACGCGCCCGACCCACTGACGTAGACGACCGGGAAGCCGGCCCGCTCGACGAGCTTCGCGACGGCCGGGTCGTAGGAACCGACGGCCATGGCGCAGCCCGGGCGGGCGAGCACCTCGCGGAACGCTGCTCCTGGGGTCATCCGACGGTCTCCTTCATGCGTGGTTCACGCCGCAGGTAGCGGCCGTGCCCTTCGGTGCCGACGAACGCGCCGTCGCGGGCGACGACGACGCCGCGGCTCGCGGTCAGAACAGGCCAGCCGCGCAGCGTCCGGCCCTCGTAGATCGAGAAGTCCGAGCTGGAGCCGAGCAGGCCCGCGTCGACGACCCGCTCACGCGCGAGATCGACGACCACGAAGTCGGCATCCCTGCCCGGCAGCAGCTCACCCTTGCCGGCGAGGCCGAAGATTCGCGCGGCGTTCGTGCTGGTGATCGCGACGAGCCGCGCCAGCGAGAGCCGGCCCTGCGCGACGCCCTCCGACAGCAGCACCGGCAGGATCGAGCCGACCCCGGCGAAGCCGAGCTGCGCGTCCCAGATCGACCCGGACTTCCGCTCCCGCCGGGCCATCACGTGATCGGAGCCGATCGTGTCGAGGGCGCCGCCGACGACGCCCTGCCAGAGCGCCGCGCTGTCGGCGGCGCTGCGGATCGGCGGCATCACCTTGGCGAGCACGCCGGCGGGCGAGTCCCAGCTCTCGGTGAGGTAGTGGGGCTCGGTCTCGCCGTAGACCTGCTGCCCGGCGGCGCGCGCGGCG
>JANXXF010000126.1 GCA_025350775.1 Actinomycetes bacterium | reverse complement strand
CCTTGCTCTGGAGGTCGCGGAGGTACGCGCTGTCGTGGCCCTTGGCCACGTCGGCGTTGGAGAGCGACCGGGTGTTCGGCGGGTCGACGACGTAGCCGTCGGGGAGGTCGGTCTCCTGGAGGACGAAGAGCGCGGGGTCGTTGAAGACGGACGCCTTGCTCTGGCCGGGCGTGGCCGGAGGAGCCGAGGGGCTGCTCGTGGAGCCGCCCCCACCACAGCCGGCAGCTGCGACGGCGGCGGCGACGGCGAGAGCGGCGAGGGCTGCAAGGCGGAGGCGGCGCATCGCGCACCAGCATACGGATCGCCCGTCCGGCCGGCGGGCGCTTCCGTCGGCCTCCGTTGGTACCATCGGTCTCCAGTTGAGAGAAGTTGCACGCAGGACTCGAATCCCGGCCCAGGCCCCGTGCACGGTGTCTGGGCTTCGTGCTTGAGAAGGGGGCGCAGCTCGTGGACGGAGGGATTGCGAAGGAGAGGCTCGACCTGGCGGAACTCGGTCTCCAGGGCTTTGTGGCACGGGAGGAGAAGTTCGGCCGGGAAGGGCTGACGTTCGACGACGTCCTGCTCGTGCCGGCGCACTCCGAGATCCTGCCGAACGACGTCTCGACGGCCACCCGGCTCACACGCAACATCGCGCTCACCGTTCCCGTCGTCTCGGCGGCAATGGACACGGTGACCGAGGCGCGGATGGCGATCGCGCTCGCCCGCGAGGGTGGCATGGGCATCGTCCATCGCAACCTCTCGATCGAGGATCAGGTCGCAGAGGTCGACAAGGTGAAGCGCTCCGAGTCCGGGATGATCGTCGAGCCGGTTACCCTGCGGCCGTTCAATCGCGTCGGCGATGCGCTCGACCTGATGGCGCGCTACCGGGTCTCAGGCATCCCCATCACCGACGAGGACGGCCGCCTGGTCGGGATCCTGACGAACCGCGACCTACGCTTCGAGAACGATCCGTCGCTCCTGATCTCCGCCCTGATGACCTCGAGCGGGCTGATCACGGCGCCGGTCGGCACGACGCTCGCCGAGGCCGAGGCGATCCTCCATCGGCACAAGGTCGAGAAGCTCCCCGTCGTCGATGCCGCGGGCCGCCTGAAGGGGCTCATCACTGTCAAAGACATCCAGAAGCGCCTCGACTACCCGCTCGCGACGAAAGACGAACGCGGCCGGCTGCGCGTCGGTGCGGCCGTGGGCGTCGGGCCGGATGCGCTCGAGCGCGCTGCTGCGCTGATCGAGGAGGACGTCGATGTGCTCGTGCTCGACACGGCGCACGGCCACTCGCAGGCCGTGATCGATGCCGCGCGCCGCATCAAGGAGCACTGGGACGTCGAGCTGATCGTCGGCAACGTCGCCACCAGCGCGGCCGCCGAGGCGCTGATCGACGCCGGCGCCGACGCGATCAAGGTCGGGATCGGGCCCGGCTCGATCTGCACGACCCGGATCGTCGCGGGTGTCGGGGTGCCGCAGATCACCGCCATCTTCGACTGCGCCGAGGTTGCTGCCCGCTACGGCGTGCCCGTCATCGCCGACGGCGGACTCACCTCGTCCGGCGACGTGGCCAAGGCGATCGCCTCCGGTGCCGACTGCGTGATGATCGGCTCGATGCTGGCCGGCACCGATGAGGCGCCCGGCGAGGTCATTCTCGTGCAGGGTGAGCGCTACAAGGAGTACCGCGGGATGGGCTCGCTCGGCGCCATGAAGGCCCGCTCGTTCTCGAAGGACCGCTACTTCCAGGGCGACGTCGAGGACGTCGAGAAGCTCGTCCCCGAGGGCATCGAGGGCCGCGTCCCGTACAAGGGCAAGGTCAACGTGATCGTCTACCAGCTCGTCGGTGGCCTCCGGCAGTCGATGGGCTACTGCGGCGCCGGCACGATCGAGGAGATGAAGAGCCGGACCCGCTTCATCCGCATCACCGGTGCCGGGCTGCGCGAAAGCCACCCGCACCACATCACGATCACCAAGGACGCGCCGAACTACCGGCGCCCGGTCTAGCCGGTGGCCGACAGCCTGCCCGTCCCGGCCCCCGAGGAGCGGCCCGTCCTGGTCGTCGACTTCGGCGGCCAGTACGCCCATCTCATTGCGCGGCGCGTGCGCGAGGCGCGGGTCTACTCGAAGCTGGTGCCGCACTCGATCACGCCGGCGCAGGCGCTCGCCGAGAACCCCGTCGCGATCATCCTCTCGGGCGGCCCCGCCTCGGTGTATGCCGACGGCGCGCCCCGCATCGATCCGGCCCTGCTACGGCTCGGCGTGCCGACGCTCGGCATCTGTTACGGCATGCAGCTGATGGCGCAGGAGCTCGGCGGCACGGTCTCCCGCACCGACGTCGCCGAGTACGGCAAGACCGATCTGCGCGCCGGCGACGGCGGCCTTTTCGACGGTACGCATCCCGAACAGGTCGTCTGGATGAGCCACCGTGACGCGGTGAGCACGGCGCCGCCCGGCGCGCGCGTCACCGCCGCCACCGGCACGACCGCGATCGCGGCGTTCGAGGATCGCGAGCGCGGCCTCTACGGGGTGCAGTTCCACCCGGAGGTCGTCCACACCCAGCACGGCCAGGACATCCTCGAGAACTTCCTCTACACCCTCGCCGACGTCGCACCGCTGTGGACGCCCGCCACCGTGATCGAGGAGCAGGTCGAGCGGATCCGCGCGCAGGTCGGCTCGGAGCGCGTGCTCTGCGCCCTCTCCGGCGGCGTCGACTCAGCCGTCGCTGCGCTGCTCGTCCACAAGGCTGTCGGCGACCAGCTCACCTGCGTGTTTGTTGACCACGGCTTCCTGCGCAAGGACGAGGCCGCCCAGGTAGTCGAGCTCTTCGGCGACCGCTTCCACGTTCCGCTCGTCCACGTCGAGGCCTCCGAGCGCTTCCTGGCGAAGCTCGCCGGCGTCACCGAGCCCGAGGAGAAGCGCAAGCTGATCGGTACCGAGTTCATCCGGCTCTTCGAGGAGGAGGCGGCGAAGCTCGGCGACGTCCGCTTCCTCGTGCAGGGCACGCTCTACTCGGACGTCATCGAGTCGGGCGGCACCGACGGCGTCGCCGCCAAGATCAAGTCGCACCACAACGTCGGCGGCCTCCCCGAGGACATGACGATGGAGCTCGTGGAGCCGCTGCGGCTGCTCTTCAAGGACGAGGTGCGCCGCGTGGGCGAGGAGCTCGGCATGTCCGAGCGGATGGTGTGGCGGCAGCCGTTCCCCGGCCCCGGCCTGGCGATCCGCATCATCGGCGACGTTACGCGCGAGCGGCTGGACATCCTGCGCGACGCCGACGCTGTACTCCAGCAGGAGATCCGCAAAGCCGGCCTGTACCGGGAGATCTGGCAGAGCTTCGCCGTGCTGCCCGCGATCCGCTCGGTGGGCGTGCAGGGCGACGAGCGCACCTACGCCTACCCGATCGTGATCCGCGCGGTGACGAGCGAGGACGCCATGACCGCCGACTGGGCGCGGCTCCCGTACGACCTGCTCGAGACGATCTCGAGCCGCATCATCAACGAGATACCCGGGGTAAACCGGGTCGTGCTCGACATCACGTCGAAGCCGCCCGGCACGATCGAGTGGGAGTAGCGGCAGCGCCAGGCGCGGCGGGCGCCCCCGCCCCCGCCCCCGCCCCCGCGCTCGCGCCCTTGCCCTTCTGCGCCAGCAGCACCGCCCCGGCGATGACCGCAGCGAACGCGGCGACGCGCAGCGCGCCGAGCCAGCCGGCGGGCAGCGGCTCGCCGAAGATGGTCATCCCGGCGACGATCGGCAGGGCGTTCGTAAGCAGGGTGGCGATGCCCGCGGTGGTGAGCGCCGCGGCCCGCTGGAAGCCTGCCTGCAGGACGCCGGTGCCGACGGCGTAGCAGGCGATCAGTGGGACGAAGAACGCCAGGTGGCTGCCGCCGCCGCCCTTGACCGCCATCTTCGTCGCGATGTCGCCGGCCGCGAACAGCAGGCCTGTGGCGATGCCGTACGCAGGCCCGGCGCCGATCCGTGCCGAGAGCAGCTTGACCGCGACGACGGCCGCGACTCCCGACGCGCCGAGCCAGCCGAGCACGACCAGATAGCCGGGGTCGCTGCCGTCCGCATGGCCGCCCGCCAGCGAGCCGCCGAGCAGCGCGAGGCCGCCGACCGAGGCGACCACGCCGAGCTGCTCCCTGCGGCTGAGCGGGCTGCCCGTGAACCGCGCGGCCATCACGGCGAGCAGCGCGATCCCGCCGGCTGCCGTCGCCTGCACGATCGAGAGCGGGGCGAGGGCGAGGGCGACCACGTACAACGCCCAGCCGACGGCCTCGCTCGCGAACCCGGCCAGCCACCGCCGCTGCCCCAGCAGCAGCCGCAGCGAGCGCACGGGCTCGCGGAACGAGAGCCTCGGCAGCTGCGAGGCCACGCTGTGCTCGATCAGATAGCCGGCGTTGAGCGCGCACGCCGAGATCAGGGTGAGGACGAGCGCGAGGGCGAGCGTCACGATCCACCCCCGGTCGACTCGGCTGCGGGAACGGCCTCTGCGGCCGCGCGACGGGCCGTGCGGGCGCGTCGCACCGCGACGATCGCAACGGCGAGCACCAGCGCGGCGCCGAGGGCGAGCTTGCCCTTCGTCGCGACGTCGAGCGCAGTGTCCAGATTCGCGGCCGCGACGTAGCCGAGCGCCGTGAACGCACCCGCCCACAGTCCTGCCCCGACAGCGTCAACAGCTGCGAAGCGTGCCAACGGCATACGGGAGACCCCTGCCAGGAATGGGGCCAGTGCTCGCACGATGCCGACGAAGCGGCCGATCAAAATCGTCTTGCCGCCGTGCCGGTCGAAGATCTGCTCGACTCGGCCGAGCGTGGTGGCGGAGATCCCCAGCTTCGGCCCGTGCCGCTCCAGGAACGGCCTGCCGAGCCGCCTACCGAGAGCGTAGCTCGTGAGATCGCCTGCGGTCGCACAGGCCCACGCGACGCAGAAGATCGCGATCACGTCGACACCGCCCTGCGCGGCCGCCACGCCGCCGATCACGACCGTCAGCTCGCCGGGCGCGACCAGCCCGATCAGCGCGGCGGTTTCGAGGAAGGCGAGCGCGCCGACGACAAGGTAGGCCCAGCCACCCAGGGTCGGGCCGATGTCGCGGATCAGGCTCTCGAGGCTGCCGACCTCGAACGCACCGAAGCCGTAGGCGCCGAGCGCACCGGCCGCGGCCAGTAGCAGGAGCGCGCGCTCCTTGCCGAGCCGGCGCCGCCTGGAGACGGCGCTGCCGGCCAGCGCTGCTGCGATCAGCAGGGGGATCGGGCGGGGCACGATCAGGCCGCCGCCACGGTCGCCCCGGTCGCTGCAGCCGTCGCTGCTGTTGCCTGGCGGACGGGCCGGCGGGTGCTGCTGACGGTCTTGCCTTCCATGGACGGCACTCCTCCGGTCGACGTCGAAGCTGTCGGCCGAAGGTCTTTCCCGCCACGCTCGGCGGCCGGCGCCACCGGGCTCTGTGCCGGATTGACGATGGCGCCCGTCGGGGATACTCCCCCTCGGATGACCGCAGTATACACGAACTGCATTTCGTGAATCACGTTCGGGTTTCGTTTGGAGCGGCCGGCGTCCGACCCGGCGCCCGGCCCCCGCCAGCTACCCGGCCGGGGCGATGTGCCCGAGCAGCTCGCCCACGGTGTGGGCACGCTCGAGCGGATGCCGTAGCGGCAGCTCGAGGTGGACAGTGTAGACGTTACGGCGTCCCACCCGCGTCCGCTCGAGGTAGCCCCCGTCGGCGAGCTCGGCGACGATCCTCTGCGTCGCCCGCTCGGTGATGCCGACGCGCTCGGCCAGATCGCGCAGGCGCAGCTCGGGGTCGCCGACCAGGCACAGCAGCACGTGAGCGTGGTTCGTCAGGAACGTCCAGGTGGCGCGGTCGTCGTCAGCCATCGAGATCGCGAATTGTACGTCATCGCTCGCACGTAGCGGCCAGGACTGATGGAATGGCGGAGTGAGCGACATCGACTACGCCAAGCTGCCGGTCGGCCGCAACACGCTCCTGCTGTCAGGAACGCTGGCGGCACAGAGCGGCATGATGCAGATGGTGTCGGCGGTGTCGACGCTCACCTTCGTCCTGCTCACCGGCATCGAGGGCCTGCTCGGAGTGGCGCCGGCACTCGTCCTCGGCTCGGCGGCGCTGGCCGCCTACCCGGCAGGGCGTGCGATGGACCGCTTCGGCCGGATGCCGGTCATCCGCAGCGGCTTCGTCTGCTGCGGCATCGGCGCGGTCCTGACCGGCCTCGGCGCCCACTTCGAGACCGCCGCGCCCGCCATCGCCGGCTTCGTGCTGATCGGCGTCGGCAACGGGCAGGTGCTGCTCACGCGCGGCGCGGCCAGCGACATGTACCCGCCGGAGCGCCGCGCCCGCGGTGTCGCGCTCGTCCTGTTCGGCTCGGTGTTCGGCGCAATCCTCGGCCCGTTCGTGTTCACGCCGCTGTTCGGCAAGAGCTCCGACCACGCGAGCGCCCTGGCAACGCCGTGGTTCGCCGCCTCGGGATTCATGGTCGTCGGCCTCGTGCTCTCGCTGCTGGTGCGCGTCGATCCGAAGCGCATCGCCGAGTTGCACGCGTCGCAGGGCCGCGCGACCGAGATCATCGCCCCCGC
>JANXXF010000108.1 GCA_025350775.1 Actinomycetes bacterium | reverse complement strand
GGCAACCTGCCGGTGTTCGTGCCGCCGGCGCACGGGCTCGTGTACCTGGCCGGGCTGGCGCTCAGCCGTACCCGGCTGTTCGTCCGCCGGCCGCAGGTGCTGGTGCGGCTGGCGCTGGTGGGAGCCGTCACCTGGGGAGTCCTCGGCCTGACGGTGCTCTCGCGCGTCGACGTGATCGGCGCGTTCGGCGTGTTCGTGTTCGCGTGCTTCGTGCTGAGCCGGCGCAATCGCAACCCGCAGGTGCTTGCGGGCGTCTTCTTCGTGGTCGTTGCGCTCGAGTGGTACGGGACGGCGCTCGGCACCTGGACGTGGGCGCCGGTGGTGCCCGGGCTGCGGCTGGGTGACGGCAACCCGCCGAGCGGCGCCGTCAGCGGCTACGTGATCTTCGACCTCGTCGCGTTCTGGGCGGCGCCGCAGCTGCTGGCGGGGGTGCGGGCCCTGGTGGGGCAGGCCCGGCGCCACCCCACCTGCGAGCGTTCCTGACGGCGGCTCAGGCCGTGACGTCGACCGGCTCGCGGGCGACCTCGGCCAGGCGGCCGAGCAGCGCTGCCAGCTCGGGCCTGACCGCGTCGTCGGCGTTGACGGCGCCGTCGGCGGCGAGGCGCTCGTGGGCCTTTGCCAGCGAGGCGCCCTCCTCCAGCACGCGCGCTCCGCTCGCGGCGAGCACCTTGCGCAGCTCGGCCTGCGCCCAGGCGGCGCCGAACGACGACGGGCTCGCCCCGACGACGACCGTCGGCTTGCCGACGATCTCGGCGCTGCCGTAGGGCCGCGAGGCCCAGTCGAGGGCGTTCTTGAGCGGGCCGGGGATCGAGCTGTTGTACTCGGGCGTCGCTATCAGCAGGGCGTCGGCCTCGCCGATCAGGCGGGTGAGGTCGAGCACCGCCTGCGGCGTGCGATCGCCCAGGTTGTCCTCGTTGAACAGCGGGATCGAGCCGAGGCCCGTCCACACGCTCACGGTCACCCCGGCCGGCGCCTCGTCGCGTGCTGCTGCGACGAGGGCGCTGTTGACCGAGCCGCGCCGGAGGCTGCCGGCGAACGCGAGGACGGTGAAGGGCCGGCTCACGCGACGGCCTCGGCAGAGGCGTCGGTGGCGGTGGCGGCGTCGGCGGCGGCCTCGGCGACACCCTCGGCGACACCCTCGACGTGGAAGTCGAGCGTCACCGTCTCGGCCAGGGCGAGCGCGCCGTTGGCGAGCGGAGTGTTCCAGCTGATGCCGAAGGCGGTGCGGTCGATGCTGCCCTTCGCGATCAGGCCGATCTTCTCGTTGCCGTACAGGTCGCTGCCGACGCCCTCGATCTCGCCGTCGAGCACGACGGGCTGCGTGACGCCGCGGAGGGTGAGCCGGCCCTCGGCGCGGAAGCCGCCGTCGGCGCGCTGCTCGATGCGAGTCGAGGCGAAGCGGGCCTCCGGGTAGGTCACGGCCTCGAAGAAGTCGGGGGCCAGCAGGTGCCCGGTGAGGTTTGCGTCCGACGTGACGAGGCTGTCGATGCGCACGGTGCCCTCGACCGAGGCGAGCGCGCCGTCGCGAGTCTCGATGCGACCGGTGACACCGGGGAAGGTGCCGCGGTAGGTCGAGACGCCGAGGTGCTTGACGCCGAAGCCGATCGACGAGTGGACGGGGTCGACCGACCACGAAGCGGTCGGGATCTGGGCGATGGTGGCGACTGCGGACACGGTTCTACTCCTTGATTGTCGATACACTAATTGCAATAACAATCGTGACTATAGCACCTACCGTGAAGTCGTTGCAAGTGCAATCGCATCGATCTGTCACACTTCCCTCGATGACTGCGGAGCCCAATGCCTGTGGAGCCGGTGCCTGGCGCGCCGTCTTCGTCGCCCACCACCTGGTCGTCGAGCGGATCGAGGAGGCTCTCGCCGACGCGGCGCTGCCGCCCCTCTCCTGGTACGACGTCCTGCTCACCGTCGCCCGCGGGCCCGACCAGCGGCTGCGCATGTTCGAGGTGGCCGAGGGCATCGTGATGAGCCGCAGCGGCCTCACCCGCCTTGTCGACCGCATCGAGCGCGACGGCCTGCTGCGCCGCGAGACCTGCCCGAGCGACCGCCGCGGCACTCACCTCGCGCTCACCGAGCAGGGCGAGGAGCTGCTGCGCCGGGCCGCCCCCGTCTACACCGCGGCGATCCAGGAGCACTTCCTGCGCCACCTGGCCGACCCCGGCGCCGTCGAGACGGTGCTCGGGCCGGTGATCGACGCCGCCCGCGCGGCACGCAAGCCGTGCACCGCCGAGTGCGCCGCGGCCGAGGCTGCCGACACGGCCCCCGCGACGGCCGTAGCCGCCGGTGCGCCACTCTCGACGGCCGTAGCCGCCGCCTAGCCCTACGCCGTCGGTGCGAGCCCGCGGTTCTTGCGGCTCTGCGCGGTCGCGCGCTTGCCCGCCGCCAGCTCGACCTTGCGCAGACGGACGCTCTTCGGCGTCACCTCGACACACTCGTCCTCGCGGATGAACTCGAGCGCCTGGTCGAGCGACAGCGGTCGCGCCGGCGTCAGCCGCACGAGCTCGTCGCTGGAGGAGGCGCGCATGTTC
>JANXXF010000039.1 GCA_025350775.1 Actinomycetes bacterium | reverse complement strand
AGCGGGCTTGCCGCGTAGTCGGGGGCGATTGCCGCGAGGATCACCTCCATCGACAGTCCCACCACCTGGCCGAGGTCGACATTGTGGCCGAGGCAGTACTCGCAGCCGTTCATGTGCGAGGTGCGGATGGCGACGAGCTCCTTGTCGCGGACGTCGGTGATCGAGCCGCCCTGCTCGCCCTGCAGGTTGTAGAAGAGCCGGGCGAGCGAGGCCAGGATCTGCGGCGAGTGCCCGAGCGGCTGCCAGTCGGTGAACACCTGGCCACCCCACAGCGAGCGGATCTCGTCGTAGGCCGCCTGCGTGGCTGGCGGTGCGGTGGCGGGGTCGACGAGGGCGATGCGGGCCACGGTGGATCTCTCCTAGCGTCTCGACGGTTTGGGGCCAGCATACGACCGGGCAGGGTCTACGCTGGCCCGGGTGCCGCGCAGGCTCCGGGCCGCTGACCCCTACGACAGCTCGGCGACGAGCGGTGCCGTGTCGAGCGGCGCGTAGCCGATGCGGGCGGCGATCTCCTCGGTGGACGGCTTCGTCCCCTCCGCGAACAGGCCGCGCAGGATGTCGCCCGCCTTCGCGTTGCGCCACCAGTCCTCGCCGACCTCGCGCACGAGGTATTGCCGCAACTGGGCCGAGCGGATCCAGGCCCGCAGGTAGTCGGCCGAGTAGAAGCCCGAGTCCATGTCGGCCAGGTAGGCGTCGGGGCGGTAGCGCAGGCCGACGGCCTGCCCCAGCGTGTCGGCATACCCTTCGGAGGTGCCGCCGTCCTGCGGGTAGCGCGACCAGAAGCCGAGCTCGTAGCGGAGCTTGCCGACGTAGCGCCGGAACAGCCAGGCCTCGAGGAACGTCGTCGCCTCGGCGTTCTCCTGCGCCTGGACGGCCGACAGCCCGAAATGGTGGCGATGCCACTCCGGCTCACGCGTGATCGCCTCGCAGATGTACGAGTAGATCTCGGTGAGCGCGTGATCGCGCGAGAGCTTGCGGAAGGTGTACGAGAGGGCGGGGTCGCAGCCACCGTAGTGCAGGGCGTGCCCCGCCTCGTGCAGGAACGCCTGGTAGTCGTGGAGGCCACCCTGGGCCCGCGTGATGAGATGGACGACGTCCGGCGGGTCGCTCGCGATGACACAGGCGCGCGGGCTCTTCTGCGGCCGGTCGTCGAGGTCGAGCCGGATGTTCGGCTGCGCAGCGAGATCGAAGCCGAGGGCCTGCAGCGTCTCCATGCAGACAGGTGTGGCGCGCTCCTTCGTGTATGTCGCCTCCAGCGGCGACAGGCGCCGCATCCAGGCCGAGTGCGACGAGGTCGGCAGCGGGTCGCGCTCCGCTCCCAGCAGCCGGTCGAACCAGCGCGTCCGCAGCGGCTCCCAGGCGGCGTCGATGGCAGCCGAGGCGGCGACCAGCGCCGCTTCCAGGTCGCGCAGCGAGATCCCCTTCTCCTCCTCGCTGCGAGCGATCGCGTCGGGTTGCCCCGAGAGCTCGGCCGCCAGCCCCTCGCCGGCGCGCAGCAGCGCGAGCCGGTCGGCGTTGAACGTCGCCGACAGCTCGCCCTGGATCTCCCCGAGCTGCTCCCGGTCGGCGTACGACGGCAGCACGGCGAGCTTTGCCTGGGCGGTGCGCAGCGGCATCTCCTCGCCCTTGAAGCTGAGTCGGGCGGCGAGCTGCGCGTTCTCGAGCGCATCGCCCTGCGCGGCGAGCTCGGCGGCGATGATGCCGCCCTCGCAGGTGGAGCGCAGCCGGTAGAGCCGCTCCTTCGCGTCGCCGCTGGCTGCGTCCTCCGCGGTGCGCAGCGCTGCGATCTGCTCGCGGCTGAAGAGATCGGTGTAACGCGCGACGATGGCCGCCTGATCCGACGTCTCCTTCTCGCCGACACGCACCGCACGGCCCTCCTCGGAGCGCTCGAACAGGTAGTGGCGGAGGCGCTCTTCGAAATCGGTGGGCGTGCGGACGAGGGCGGCGGTCATGGCCTGGAAGATACCTTCGGCCCGCCCTCGTCCGACCGGGCAGGAGCGCCGGTATGATCGCTCCTTCGAGGTCGATGACGATTCCCGGGGCAACGCAGACGTATGCGACAGAGCTGGCCGGCCTCTGGACCGGCCTCTCGCGTGCGCTCTCCGATCTCGACGCGCTCGCGGCGCGACCCGAACAGCGCCTCTCCGACCTCGACGCGGCCGCCACGCTCGGGCGGCTGCGCTACGTCCTGCACACCGCCGGCGAGCTGACCCTCGGCATCGCGCCGCCCGACGGCGCCGAGCGAGCGCACAGCGAGCTCGCTTTCGCCCTCGCCAACGCCCGCGACGCGACCGCGGTCATCGCCGACCTGCTCGAGGAGGGTGGCATCGAGGCCATCCAGCCGGTGCTGCACGAGTGGCGCGGCGCCCTGTTCGCCGTCCGGCTTGCCCGCACCCGGGCCGCGGTGCCGGCGATCGAGAGCGCCACCCGTGAGGCCTCCTCGCCGCTGCCGCCGCCCGCTGCCGCGCTCAGCGCGATCACCCTGATCGTCCTCGGCGCCGCCACGTTCGCGGGCGGCACGCTGCTCCACCGCTGGCCGCTGTGGACGGTCGGGCTGCTGCTGTTGACCGTCGGCTGTGCGCTGTCGGCGCAACGGCGCTGACGGCGCTCCGCACACGCCCGCTCCTGGCTGCCGTGGCAGTGCCCGCGGCGCTGTTCACCCTGCTTGCCGTGCTGGTCGCCGCCGGCGCCTTCGCCGGGCTCGACCAGTACGCCGTCGACCACCTGATGCCAGGGCTCGACCGCGGCGCCGGCTCCTGGGGTGGCGGCATCATCGGCTCGGTCGCCCTCTCGGAGGTGCTGATCCCCGGCTTCAAGGCGCCACGCGCCGGCAACGAGGCGGTCGCGGCCCTCACCTATGCGGTCGTCGTGCTGGCATCGGTGCTGCCGTCGGTGCTCGTGGCTGGGGGCTCGCTGACGCTGCTCGCGCGGCGCGGGCGGCGGGCCCTGGCGGCCACGCTCGGCGTCGCCTTCGTCGCGGCCAACCTCGCCGAGGTCGTGTCGAAGCTGTTGCTCGTGCGGCCGGGGCTGCACACCGTCGGCCCGGCAGGGGCGCTGCCACGCATCCTGCCGTTCGATCAGTCATATCCGAGCGGGCACGCTCTACGGGCCGCGCTGCTGGCCGCGTGCGTGTGCGCCGCCTGGCGCCGGGCGAGGGGGCCGCTCGCGGCGTGGGCGCTGGCGGTGCCGGTAATGCTGGTGGTGGGTGGCTGGCACACGCCGACCGACGTCGTCGGCGGGACGCTGCTGGCGGTCGCGTTCGCGGCGGCGGCAGTGGCGGTGGCGCCCTGGGCGGCGACGCGCTGGCCGCGCCTGCTGGGTGACCGGCTGCCGGGCGGCGCCGGCGGTGCAGCGCCGGGAGGGCCGGCGCGCGGCTAGGAGGCCAGCACCGCCGCGGCCGCGAGACGCGCCAGCGACTCGTCCCGGCCCAGCAGCTCGACGCTCTCGAACAGTCCGGGCGACACCTTCGACCCGGTGATCGCCGCGCGCACCACCGTGAACGCGTCGCGCGGCTTCAGCCCGAGCACCTCGGCGGCGCCGCGCAGCGCCGCTTCGATGCCCACGCGCTCGAACGGCTCCAGCGCGCGCAGCCCGTCGGCGACGGCGGCAAGGATCGACCCGCCGCCCGCCAGCAGCTCCGCGGGCGGCTGCACCCGGTCGAAGAGGAAGCCCGCGTACCCGGCGAACTCGCCGAGCTTGCCGATCTTCTCCTGCACGATCGGGGCGGCGGCCAGCACGGTTTCGCGCGGCCAGCCGCGACCCTCGACGTCGCGCAGGAAGCCGCTCAGCCGCTCGGCATAGAGGTCGGGCGCCAGCGCGCGCAGCATCATCCCGTTCAGCCAGTCCAGCTTGTCGTAGTCGAAGGTCGCGGGGCTGACGCCGACGCGCTCCAGCGTGAAGCGCTCGACCAGCTCGTCGCGCGACATGATCGTCGTGTGGTCGTCGTACGACCAGCCGAGCAGCGCGAGGAAGTTCATCAGCGCCTCCGGCAGGTAGCC
>JANXXF010000083.1 GCA_025350775.1 Actinomycetes bacterium | reverse complement strand
CTTCGGCTTCCTCGGCCCGAACGGCGCGGGCAAGACCACGACGATCCACATGCTGACGACGCTGCTGCGCCTGTCCCGCGGCGAGGCTGTCGTCGCCGGGCACGACGTCGTGCGGGAGCCGCTCGCCGTTCGCCGGGCAATCGGGCTCGTCTTCCAGGAGACCACCCTCGACGGCTCGCTGACCGCCGAGGAGAACCTCCGCTTCGCAGCGCGCCTCTACGGGCTGTCGCGCGCCGACACCGCGCGGCGTGTCGAGGAGTCGCTGGCGCTATTCGATCTGCAGGGCCGGCGGGGAGACAAGGCACGCTCGTTCTCGGGCGGCATGCGGCGTGCCCTCGACCTCGCCCGGGGCGTCCTGCACGACCCGCAGATCCTCTTCCTCGACGAGCCGACGATCGGGCTCGACCCGGTCAACCGGCGCGCCGTCTGGGACTACCTCGACCGGATCCGCTCACGCGGAACGACGCTCTTCCTCACCACCCACTACCTCGACGAGGCCGACGGCTGCGACCGCGTCGCCATCGTCGACCACGGCGCGATCGTCGCGGAGGGCTCGCCCCGAGAGCTGAAGGCCCGGCTCGGCACCGACCAGGTCGAGATCGAGGCCGACCGCATCGACGACGCCCTCGTCGAGCAGATCGGGCGGGTCGCAGGCGTAGCGCCGACTCGCACCACGCGCGGTCTCTCGGTCGCGACGGCCGAGCCGGCAAAGGTCGTCGACGCGCTGCTGCCGCTCGTGGGCGGGGCCGTCCGCTCGGTGGGAGTGCGCAGCGCCTCCCTCGAAGACGTGTTCGTCTCGGTCGTGGGCGGTTGCAGGTGACAGGGGCCCTGCTCGCCGTCGTCGATCGCGAGCTGAAGCGGTTCTTCCGGCAGAAGGGGCGGCTCGTCTCGACGTTCCTGCGGCCGGCCCTGTGGCTCGTCGTGATCGGCTCCGGCTTCTCGGCGCTCGTCCACGGCGGCGTCTCCTACTACAAGTACCTCCTGCCCGGGATCTACGGCATGGTGCTGCTCTTCAGCACCTTCCTCAGCGCGCTCGGCACCGTGCACGACCGCGAGTTCGGTGCCACCCGGATGCTCCTGATCGCGCCGCTGCCGCGGTCGTTCATCGTCCTCGCCAAGACGGTCAGCTCGACATTGCTGGGGTTCGTCCAGGCGATGATGCTGATACCGGTGATCTGGATCGTCGGGCTCACGCCGCCGCCGTCCGCCGTGCTCGTGTTCGTGCTCGCAGCGCTCCTCGGCGCGGCCACGCTCTCCTGCCTGGGCATGCTCATCGCCTCGCGCGTCCGCTCGGTCGAGAACTTCGCGATCGTGATGAACCTGGTGCTGTTCCCGATGTTCTTCCTCTCGGGCGCGCTGTACCCGGCCGCGACCCTGCCCGGCTGGCTGCAGCCGTTCGTGCGCGTCAACCCGCTCAGTTACGTCATCGACCTGATGCGCCACTCGCTGCTGCACGGCACCTACCCCGGCAATCTCGGGCCCGATTACACGCAGCGGTTCGACTTCATCGTGCTCGTCGCGTTCGCGCTCGTGTGCCTCGGGGTCGCCAGCGCGCTGTTCGGCGAGGACGACCACGTCGGGCTGATCCTGCTCAACGCGCAGCCGCGCAAGAACCCGCTGCTCCGTCTCAGCCCGGGTGCGTGGCTGCGCCGCCGCCCGAGCCCGTAAGCGGCCCCTCTACCTACGCGCCGCTGAGCCGCGTCGCCAGCTCGACGAGCAGACGCACGCCGTAGCCGGTCGGCCCCGGCCGGTAGTAGCCGCGCGCCTCCGTGAGCAGGCGCATCCCGGCGATGTCGATGTGCGCCCACGGCCCGTCGCCGGCGAACTCACGGATGAAGTAGGCCGAGTAGAGGAGAACTGCGCGTGTGCTGCCGGCCGGGCTGTTGCGCAGGTCGGCGAGCTGCGACTCGACCATCGAGCGGTAGCGCGGGTCGAGCGGCAGCGGCCAGGCCCGATCGCCCGACGTCTCACCGGCGGCGATGATCGCGTCGCGCCAGCTGTCGTCGTTCGCGAACACGCCTGCGTAGTAGTCGCCGAGCGCCTGGATCACTGCCCCGGTGAGTGTCGCGACGTCGACGAGGTGCGTCGCGCCGAGGCGCTGCACGTGCGTGAGGGCATCGGCCAGGAGCAGGCGGCCCTCGGCGTCGGGGTTCGAGATCTCGACCGTCCTGCCCGAGGCCATGGTCAGGATGTCGCCGGGACGATATGCGCCCGCGCCGAGAGCGTTCTCGGCCGCCGGGATAACAGCAATCACCTCGAGCGGCAGCCGGAGCTCGGCGATCGCGCCCAGTGCCGCGAGCACTGCTGCACCGCCGGCCATGTCCGCCTTCTCGACACCGATCGACGCCGACGGCTTGAGGAAGTAGCCGCCCGAATCGAACGTCACCGCCTTGCCGACGAGCCCGAGGCGAATCCCCGTCTTCGCTGCCTGCGGCCGGTAGTGCAGCGTCACCAGACGAGGCCCGTTGGCCGCCGCGCCGCCCACGGCGGCGATCCCGCCGAAGCCCTGCGCGGCCAGCTCGTCAGGCTCGAGGACAGCGACGCTCACGTCGGCGAGCCGCTCGGCGATGCCCCGCGCCTCGTCGGCGACAGCTGCCGGTGTGAACTCGTTCGGCGGCGCCGCGACGAGCAGCCTTGCCGTGTTGACCCAGCCGGCGATCGTCGTCGAGCGACCCGCGGCGGCGACGGCCGCATCGTTGCCCCCGAGCAGCAGCAGCCGCGTGAACGGCCGCGACTCCTGCTTGCGGGACTTCCAGCGCGCGCTGTCGAACGTGGCGAGCACGATTCCTTCCGCGAGCGCAGCCGCCTGGTCGGCGAGCCCGAGCGGGAGAGACGGATCGAGGGCGAAGGCGATCGTGCCGCCGACACCCGCTCCGGCGCGCGCAGCCTCGGCTCCCGCCGTGCGCAACGCCTCGGCGTCGACGTCCACCCCCGCCCCGATGCCGACGACGATCAGGCGCGGGGCCGTGATCTCACCGGCGAGGTGGAGCAGGAGCGACTGGCCCCGGTCGGTCTTCAGCTCCTCGCTGCCGATGAGCCGCCCGAGGCGACCGCCGAGCGCCGAGTCGAGCTCCAGAACGGGAGTCGGCCCGGCGGCGAGGAGGACGAGCAGATCGGCGTCGACCTGCGCGGGTAGCACGGCGCTCTGGAGGATCTCCACGGGCAAAGCCTACTCGTGCGCCGGCCGCAGGTTCGAGCGTGAGGTGACGAGCGCTCCCGGCGAGCGCGTCGACGGCACCGCCGCAGTTGGCGCAACCGCGACGTGCGGCAGGCGGTACCCTCAGGCCGTCGAGCGCGCGAGGCTGAAGGAGGAGTGACGGAGTGGCGAAGCTGCGAGTCGCAGTCGATGTCGGGGGCACCTTCACCGACATCTGCGTGATGAACGAGGAGACCGGGACGATGTCGGTCGCCAAGGTGCCGTCCACCCCCCGCGATCCGATCAGGGCGATCGTTGACGGCGTGTGCAACGCGGCGGGCGTCGACCTGAGGGACGTCGTGCTCTTCTCGCACGGCACCACCGTCGCCACCAACGCGCTGATCACCCGCAACCTGCCGTCGGCCGCGCTGATCGCGACGAAGGGCTTCCGCGACATCATCGAGATCCGCCGCGGCACCAAGGACGACCTGTGGGACGCCTACAAGGACGTGGCGCCGCCGTATATCCGCCGCCGTGACCGCTTCGAGGTGCCGGAGCGCATCGACTTCGAGGGCAATGTGCTCGAGCCGCTCGACGAGGCCGAGGCGCGCCGCATCGCCGCGATCCTGCGCAAGCGTGCCGTCGAGGCCGTCGCCGTCTGCTTCATGAACTCCTATGCGAACCCCGCGAACGAGCGGCGCATGAAAGAGATCCTGGAGGAGGAGCTGCCGGGGGTCGCGATCTCCGCCTCGAGCGAGGTCCTGCCCGAGATCTTCGAGCACGAGCGTTTCTCGACGACCGTCGCCAACGCCGTGCTCTCGCCGATCATCGGCGGCTACGCCCGCCGTCTCCAGTCGGAGCTCACGGCCGGCGGCTACGAGGGCGACGTCCTGCTGTTCCACTCGGGCGGCGGCGTGATGACGCCACAGGCAGCCGAGAAGCTCGCCGTGCGCCTGGCCTCGTCCGGCATCGCCGCGGGCGCCATCGCCAGCCGCTGGATCGGCGTGCTCTGCGGCTACCCGAACGCGATCGGCCTCGACATGGGCGGCACGAGCACCGACATCTCGCTCGCCTACCAGGGCGTTGAGCGCACCACCAAGGAGTGGATCGTCGAGTACGGCTACCCGATCTGCTTCCCCTCGATCGAGGTGCTGACGATCGGCGCGGGCGGCGGCTCGCTGGCCTGGATCGACCCGGCCGGGTCGCTGCGCAACGGCCCGCAGTCGGCCGGCGCCGACCCCGGCCCCGCCTGCTACCGCCGTGGCAACGACCAGGCCACCAACACCGACGCCAACGTCGTGCTGGGGCGCCTCGGCGACTCCCTGATCGGCGGGGCGATGACGCTCGACCGCGACGCGGCCGAACGCTCGGTGGCGGCGTTCGGCGCGCAGCTGGGGATGGGCACGATCGAGGCCGCCCGCGCGATCATCCGGGTTGCCAACGCGAACATGGCCGACGCCGTGCGCCTGATCTCGATCCGCCGCGGCTACGACCCGCGCGAGTTCGCCCTCGTCGCGTTCGGCGGGGCCGGCGCGCTGCACGGCGCCGACATCGCGCGCGAGCTGGCGATCCCGACGGTGCTCGTGCCGCCCAACCCCGGCATCACCTCGGCGCTCGGCTGCCTGCTGGTGGACATCAAGCACGACCTCTCGGAGATGTTCCTGACGAACGTCGCCACGGCTGACTCCGTCGCCATCGAGACGGCTTTCGCAAAGCTCGAGGCCGAGGCCCACGAGCTGCTCGCCGACGAGGGCGTGCCGCCGGCGCAACGGCAGCTCGAGCGCGTCATCGACATGCGTTACCTCGGCCAGTGGCGGTCGCTCGGCGTCTCCGCCGCCGCACCGCTCGACCTCGACGTCGCCGTCGCCCGCTTCCACGCCGAGCACGAGCGCGAGTACAGCTACCGGCGCGACGGCGCCGCCGTCGAGATCTACCGGCTCAACGTGCGCGCCCTCGGCGTCACCCCGAAGCCCGAGTTCCAACGCCACCCCGCCACCGGCGCCGCGCCCGTTCCGCGCACGACGCGGCCGGTGTGGTTCGACAGCTCCGGCGACGCGCTCCCGACTCCCGTCTATGACCGGCCCACGATCGCCGCCGGCACGACGATTCACGGCCCGGCGATCGTCGAGCAGCTCGACTCCACCGTCGTCGTGCCGCCCGGCTGGCGCGCCGAGGTGGACGAGTGGCTCAACATCCGCATGCACGACCTGGAGGCAGCCAAGTGAGCACCCCGACGCCGACGCCAGCCGCCGGCCGCGTCACCTCGCTCGACCCCGTCACCTTCGAGGTATTGAAGAACGCGTTCATCAACGCTGTCGACCAGATGGGCGAGCAGATCCTCCGCACCTGCCACTCGTTCGTCATCTACGCCCGCGACTTCTCGTCGGCGCTGTGCGACGAGACGGGCGCGACGATCATGCAGGGCAACCAGGACATCGCCGTCCACGTCGGCACGCTGCACTACACGGCGAAGGCCGTGATCGACGAGTTCGCGGGCGACATCCATCCCGGCGACGTCTTCCTCGTCAACGACCCCTACGCGGGCGGCACGCACTTCAACGACGCGCGCCTGGTACGGCCGATCTTCGCCGACGGCGAGATCATCGCCTACTCGCAGTCGTGCGGGCACTGGGCCGACATGGGCGGCAGCGTCCCCGGCTCGTTCGACATCACGGCGCGCGACCACTTCGGCGAGGGGCTGCGCATCACCCCGATCCGCATCTGGGACAAGGGGCGCTACCTGGGCGACATCGTCAGGATGATCGCCTCGAACACGCGCGCCCCCGCCGACATCATCGGCGACCTGCACGCCCAGGCCGAGGCGACCCGCGTGTGCGAGCGCGAGATCCTGCGCCTCGTCGACAAGTACGGCAAGGACACGGTGCAGACGGCGTTCCGCGAGGTGCAGGACTACGTCGAGCGCCTCACCCGTCAGCGCATCGCCGACCTCCCGGACGGCGTCTGGCAGACCGAGGACTACATCGACTACGACCCCGCCGAGGGCGAGGGGCTCGTCCCGATCAAGGTGAAGATGACGATCGCGGGTGACCAGCTCACCTACGACCTGAGCGGGTCGCACAAATCGGTCGGCACCTTTCTCAACGCTGCGTTCGGGTCGGCCTTCTCGGCCGTCATCGCCGGCACCAAGACCTTCTTCCCGGACGTGCCGCTCAACGCCGGCTTCTACCGGGCCGTCCAGGTCGAGCTCGGGCCGGTCGGCTCCGTCGTGAACGCCGCCTGGCCGACCGCGGTGACGGGCTTCTGCGCCGGCCCACACGAGAAGATCATGAACTCGATCTTCGAGCTGTGGTCGACGATCAAGCCCGAGCGGGCGCTGGCCTGCTCGTTCAACCTCGAGTACCTGCTGGTAGGCGGGCGCGACGCGCGCACGGCCGAGCGGCCGTACTTCATGTGGTACGACTGGATGGCCGGCGGCTGGGGCGGCCGCAACGGCCGCGACGGCACAAACTGCACCTCGCCGGTGTTCGGCGTCGGGCTCGCGGTACAGCCGGCCGAGGGCCAGGAGCGCCTGTCGCCGGTGATCACCTCCGAGCACTCGATCCTCCGTGACTCCGGCGGGCCCGGCCGCTTCCGCGGCGGCTGCGGCGTCCAGAAGGGCGGCACCGTGACGAAGGCCGAGCAGTCGGTCATCTCGTACGCGTGCGACCGCGCGCGCTCGGTGGTGTGGGGCCTCGACGGGGGGCTGCCGTCGATCCCGCACGGGGTGTGGCTGAACGGCACGTTTCTGGGCGCGGTCTTCTCGAACGTCGACCTCGTCGAGGGCGACGTGTTTACGCGGCCGTCCGCCGGCGGCGGCGGCTACGGCGACCCGCTCCTGCGCGACCCCGACGCGGTCAAGGAGGACGTCGCCGACGACTACGTCTCGATCGAGCGGGCGCTCAGGGACTACGGCGTCGCCATCCGCACGGTCGACGCCGACCTTGCGCTGTACGAGGTCGACGAGGCGGCGACCGTGACCGAGCGGGCGCGCATCCGCGCGGCGCGGCGCGGGTGGCTCCTCGAGGACGCGGCAGCGGTGGCGGAGCGCTACCGGGCCGGCGAGCTCGACGTGATGGACACCGTCCGCCGCTACGCCGTGATCCTCGACTGGGGCACGGGCGAGCTGTTCCCACAGACGACCGAGACGTTTCGCGCGATGATCAACCGCCGCGCAGTCCCGCACTGGGGCTAGCGGCCCCGCCCGTACCCGGAACACGACAGGAGCGAACCAGGCATGTCTTGTAGAGCTCGTTTCAGAATGAGCGTCGTCCGCAGATCGCTCGGATCGCCCTTCGGCCCAGAGCCCGGCCGCGGTGCGTCCGTGCTGTGGGCCTGCGGCGGCCCAGCCGCGAAGCCCTGGAGGCCGCTCGCAGGGCGGGCTTCAGGTCGCCGCAGGCCCACAGCACGGACGCACCGCGGCCGGGCTCTGGGCCGAAGGGCGATCCGAGCGATCTGCGGACGACGCTCATTCTGAAACGAGCTCTACAAGA
>JANXXF010000077.1 GCA_025350775.1 Actinomycetes bacterium | reverse complement strand
CGAACGCGCTGGGCGCGCTCTCGTCGATCACCGGCGGCGTCGGCAAGGCGGCGCAGCAGGAGGAGCCGGACAGCTAGTGGCCGCCGGCGCTAGCGGTCGCCGGCGCTAGCGGTCGCCGGCGCGCAGCCAGGTGAACAGCGCGAGGAAGCCGGCGGCCAACGCGAGTGCGACCGCCGCCACCGCCAGGCCGAGCGAGTACTTGCCCAGCGTGCGGCTGGCCTCGTCGCGCGCCTTTGGCGCCTTCTGCTCGCGGGCGAAGACGATCGGGCTGAATTCCTGGCGGAAGCCGTCCGTGTAGCGCAGCGTCGTGCGGAACTCGAGCTGCTCCTCGCCGTCGGGGGCGCCGACGATCGCCGAGAAGAGGCCGTACTGGCCGACGGGGATCCGGCCGCCACGCCAGGTCACCGTGCGGCCGCGCACGGTCGCGGTCCAGCCAGGAACCGCCTCGGCGACGGCCAGCTCGGCGTCGCCGGGCACGACCACCTGGAGCTCCGTGGCGGGGGCCTTGCCCTCGTTCGGCGCGTAGAAGGTGAGGCGCGTGGGCTGGCCCGGCTCGATCGAGAACGGCTCGATGTCGACGTGCGCGAAGGCGGCCGGCGCCAACGCCAGGGCGAGGCCGCCGGCGACGGCGAGCAGGACGAGCGAGCGGCGCATGCGAGCCATGATCGCGCACACGCCGGGGGAGCCGGGCGGTTAGGCTGGTACGTGATGCGCGGCGAGATCGACAAGCGGGCGATGGGACTGCTCTCGGGCGGCCACCTGGCCACCGATCTCGCGTCGGGGACGCTGCCTGCGCTGCTGCCGTTCTTCAAGGATCGCTTCGACCTGTCGTACACTTTGGCGGCGCTCCTGATCCTCGCCTCGACGTTCGCGTCGTCGATCATCCAGCCCTTCTTCGGGCACTGGTCTGACCGCTACAAGCTGGAGTGGATGCTGCCCGCCGGGATCACGGTGGCGGGACTGGGCATCGGGCTGGGCACGATCATGCCGAGCTACTGGCTGCTGCTGCTGTTCGTCGTCATCTCCGGCTTCGGGATCGCGGCGTTCCACCCCGAGGCCTCGAAGTGCGCGTCGTTTGCCAGCGGGCAGCGGCGGGCGAGCGGCATGTCGCTGTTCCAGGTGGGCGGGAACGTCGGTTACGGGCTCGGACCGATCGTCGCCGTGCCGCTCGTCAACTGGCTCGGCATCAGGGGCGGGCTGCTGATCGCCGTGCCGACCACCGTCGTCGGGCTGATCCTCCTACGCAACCTGCCGCGGCTGGTCGGGCTTTCCGGCGGCACGCAGGCGCGCACCGTGCGCCAGGGCACGAACAACCCGCGCGCCCTCACCCTGCTCCTCACCGTGATCACGCTGCGCGGCACCCTGACCTTCGCCCTCGTCACCTTCGTGCCGCTCTACGTCGTCAGCCTGGGCCACTCGAAGGCCTACGGGAGCCATCTGCTGGCGCTGATGCTGCTCACCGGCGGTGCCGGCACGCTCTTCACAGGCCCGCTGGCCGACCGGGTCGGGCGCCGCCCGGTGCTCATCGTCAGCACGCTGCTGGGAGGGCTGTTCACGGTGCTGTTCATCCAGGTCGACGGCCTGCTCGGCGCGGTGGGGCTGGCGGGAGTGGGGCTGTGCACGATCGCGACGTACGCCGTGCAGACGCTGATGTGCCAGGAGTACATGCCGCAGAACCTCGGCATGGCGTCGGGCCTGGCGATCGGGCTGTCGAGCGGGCTCGCCGGGGTGGCGGCGGTCGTGCTCGGCGCCGTCGCCGACAGCATCAACCTGAAGACGGCGCTCTGGCTGCTCGTCGCCGCACCGGTCGTCGCCTTCCTGCTCTCGCTCAGGTTGCCGGCGACGCCGGCGCAGCGCACGGTGACGGTCGCGGAGCCGTCAGGGTAGTATCGGCTAGGCTCGGGCCATGTCCGAGACGATCCGCGCCTTCTTCGCCGGGCTGCCGGCCCGCATCGACCCGGCGCGGGTTGCCGGCATCGACACCGTCTTCGCCTTCGACATCGCGGGTGCCGGCGCCTGGACGGTGCACCTCGCCGGCGGTGCACCACGCGTCGACGCGGGAATCGGTGCCGACGCGTCCTGCACGATCCTGGCGAAGGCCGAGCACTTCGAGGAGATCATCTCGGGCAAGCGCAACCCGATGACGGCGTTCATGACCGGCAAGCTGAAGGTGAAGGGCGACATGGCGGCCGCCACGCAACTCAAGGAGATCTTCGGCCAGTGACGCTCGACCCGCAGATCCGCCGCTTCCTCGACAACGCGCTCGCGGTCGGCGCGTCCCCGCTCAGCGAGCAGCCACTCGAGCAGGTGCGGCAGAGCGCGCGCACCGCCGCGACCGCCCTGTTCGGGCCCGTCGATACCGTCGCGAGCGTCGAGGACCGCACGGTGCCGGGGCCGGCCGGCCCGATCTCGGTGCGGATCTACCGCTCGCTGGCCGCGGGTGACGCCACTCCGGGCGCCTTCGTCTGGCTCCACGGCGGCGGCTGGGCGATCGGCGACCTCGAGTCGCATGACCCGATCTGCCGGGCGTTGGCCGCGCGCTCGGGAGCCACCGTTGTGGCGGTCGACTATCGGCTCGCGCCCGAGCACGTCTTCCCGGCGGCGATCGACGACGCCTGGGCGGTCACCGAGTGGCTCGCGCGCGACGGCGGCAGCGTCGGCATCGACCCGGCGCGGCTCGTGGTCGGCGGCGACTCGGCCGGCGGCAACCTGGCCGCGGTGGTGGCCCTGCGGGCGCGCGCTGCCGGCCTGGCCCTCCGCCTGCAGGTGCTCGTCTACCCGATCACCGACTGCGACTTCTCGACGGACTCGTACGACGAGTGTGCCGAGGGCTTCGGCCTCACGCTCGAGGGCATGGTCTGGTTCTGGAACCTCTACGCGCCGGGCGACGCACGCTTTCACCCGGACGCGTCGCCGCTGCGGGCCGACAGTCTCACCGGCGTGGCGCCCGCCCTGGTGCTCACGGCGGGGTACGACGTGCTGCGCAGCGAGGGCGAGGCCTACGCCGCGCGACTCGCCACGGACGGCGTCCCGGTCACGCACACGCCGTTCCCCGGCATGACACACGGGTTCCTGAGGATGCCGGCCATCGCCGACCGTGCGAACGTCGCGATCGACGGTGTTGCTGCTGCCGTGCGCTCGGCTCTCGCCTAGACGGTCGCCGTCCGCGGTAGGCGTGGGACAGCGCCGTGCGCCTGCCCGACTGCCTGCGTGCCTCTGTGCCTCTGTGCCCGCCCGGCCTACTCGTCGATGCCGACGACGGTCGCCTCGACGTCGAACTCCTCGATGATGTCTGGCCCGCGGCCGATCAGCTGCGGCGACCGGCTCGGCTGCGGCCCCTGCGCGGCGGCCGGGGTCTCCCACAGGCAGAACGCGCCGTAGCGGGGCCAGCCGCCGGCCGGCTCGTCGGAGAGCCAGGCCTTGTAGCGCAGCCCCTCGACGTCGGTGAAGGCGTCGAGGGCCTCCTCCTCCACGTAGAGGCGCAGCTCTGGGAGCGTGGCGCGCGCCCTCTCGTCGAGCCGCCAGAGGTAGAGGCGCAGCAGCTCCTCGCCGCCTGTCAGTCGGCCCCGGCCGGCCAGGCGGCCGTCGAAGTAGTCGCCGGCGCCGACGGCCTCCACCACGAACTCGTCGTCGATCGCCGGGTGCCGGCCGATCGTGTCGAGCCCGGGCAGCTCTCCGGGCTCCGACTCCCACACCGAGACGATGCCCCAGCGGTCGCCCAGCGTGTCCGAGACGACGACGGCCAGCTCCAGGCCCGGCGTGGCGGCGAGCGCGGGCAGCCACTCGTCGCGAAGCTGCTCGCGCAGCTCGCCGAGGTCGACAAACGAGTCGGCGATGCTCCAGATGGCGATGCGCGCGATCACCTGCCGAGCCTACTCCGCGGCGGGGGCTGCCGGGGCTGCCGAGGTAACCGGGGCAGCGTGGGCTGCCGGGGCAGCGTGGGCCGCCACTGCCGGCCGGAACACCACGCGCCGCACTACCACGAGCGCCATGGCCGTCGTGGCCGCGACCAGTAGGTACGGCACCCGGTCGCCGGTCACGGCGGCGAGCGCGCCGCCGGCCGCCGAGCCCACGATGAAGCCGGGGCCGATCGCCAGGTTCATCAGCGCGAAGCCGAGGCTCTGGTGGACTCCGGCCGCCTCGATGCCCTCGCTCAGGAGCGAGGTGCCGGGCACCCAGAAGGCCTCGAAGCAGACCGCGGCGATGGCGACGAGCGGCGCGAGCGCCCAGCGGCCGTGCACCCAGGGCAGCGTCAGCGCGAGTGCCGTCGAGAGGACGAGCGCGACCGACACCGGGCCGCGCCGCCCTGTCCGGTCGATGCGCCGGCCAAGCAGCGGGCTCGCGATTCCGAGCAGCGCCGAGGCGCAGATGAAAGTGACGGTGATGCCGATCGGGCCGAGGCCGCCACGGTCGAGCGCGAGCGGGCCGAGCACGAAGAGGACGCCGACGCAGAACGCCGGCAGCGACACCAGCGCGAGGCCGCCGGCGACGCGCGGGTGCCGCAGCGCGCGGCCGAGGTCGCTCACACCCTGGCGCTCCGTGGGGCGTGGCCCGGGAATGCCGCTGGCGGCGCTGACGACGGCGACGGCGACCACGGCGACGACCGTGAACACGGTGGCCCGGCCCAGCTCGGCGGCCGCCCCGCCCAGTGCGGGCCCGAGCAGCGATCCGACGGTGGCGCCGGTGACTGCGTAGCCGATCAGCTCACCGCGCCGCTCCTTCGGTGACGCCTCGACGAGCCAGCTGAACGCGCTCGTCCAGGCCATGCCGGCGCCGATCCCCTGGAGGCCGCGCGCCAGCAGCAGTTGCCAGAGCGTGTCGGCGAAGCCGAAGGCGACGCTGCCGAGCGAGATCACGATGATGCCCACCAGCGCCACCCGCTTCGGCCCGCTGCGCGCGCCGAGCAGGCCGCCCGGGACAGCCACGATCGCCACCCCGATCGCGTAGGCGGATGTGAGCAGCCCCGCCGCCGACTTCGAGAATCCGAGCTCGTCCTTCAGGTGCGGCAGGAGCGGTGCGAGCGCTGCGAAGAAGGTGGATTCGAAGAAGGTGACGAGGACGACGACTGCGAGCAGGCGGCGCACTGGCCGAATGATCCTACTCGCCCTATGCTGGCGGGCGTGCTCGGACTGACGATGGACTACCAGCTCACCGTGTCGGCCCTGCTGCGGCGGGCCGAAACCCTCCACGCAGCGGGCGAGGTCGTGTCGCGCCAGCCCGACGGCAGCATCGCCAGGACGACCTACGGCGCCGTCGCGGTGCGCGCCCGGAAGCTGGCCGTGGCGCTGCAACACCTCGGCATCGCCCGCGGTGACCGCGTCGCGACCTTCGGCTGGAACCACGGCGAGCACCTCGAGGCGTACTTCGGGGTGCCAGCGTTCGGCGGCGTCCTGCACACGCTCAACGTCCGGCTGCATGCCGACGAGCTCGCGTACATCGCAACGCATGCCGGCGACCGTGCGGTGATCGTTGACGCGGCGCTGCTGCCCGCGCTCGAGGCGTTCCGCAAGCGCGCCCCGTTCGAGCACGTGATCGTGGTGGGTGGCGAGGCCCCGGCCGGCACGATCGCCTACGAGGAGCTGCTCGCAGCGGCCGACGACACTGCCTTTGTCGAGCCGGAGCTGGACGAGCGCGAGGCGGCCGCCTGCTGTTACACGTCGGGCACCACCGGGGCGCCGAAGGGCGTGCTCTACAGCCACCGCTGCCTGGTACTGCACACCCTCTCTGTCGCTACGGTCGACAGCCTTGCGATCGCCGAGCGGGAGGTCGTTCTGCCGGTCGTGCCGATGTTCCACGCCAATGCCTGGGGCCTGCCCTACGCGGCGGCGATGGCCGGCGCGAAGCTCGTGCTGCCCGCGGCCCGGCTCGACCCGGCCAGCCTGCTCGAGCTGCTGGCGAGCGAGCGGGTCACCATCTCGGCCGGAGTGCCGACCGTGTACCTCGCGCTGCTGCAAGCGCTCGACGCGGCGCCCGGCGTCCACGACCTCGGCGCGCTGCACACGCTCGTGATCGGCGGCTCGGCGGCGCCGCCGGCGCTGATCGAGGGCTTCCAGCGCCGCCACGGGATCGCCGTCCTGCACGCCTGGGGCATGACCGAGCTGTCGCCGATCGGCACCATCGGCCGCGTGCCGGCCGCGCTCGCCGGCGCTTCCGAGGCGGAGCGCTTCCGCTATCGAGCGCGGCAGGGGCGCCCTGTGCCGTTCGTCGAGCTGCGAGCTCGCGGCGACGACGGCCTGATCCCCTGGGACGGCAGCGCGTACGGCGAGCTCGAGGTGCGCGGCCCGACGGTCTCCTCGGCCTACACCAGCGGGGACGGTGCCGACAATTTCACCGTGGACGGCTGGTTCTCGACCGGCGATATCGTCACGATCGATCCCGATGGGACGATCGAGATCCAGGATCGTGCCAAGGACCTGATCAAGTCCGGTGGCGAGTGGATCAGCTCGGTGGCACTCGAGAACGCGCTGATGGGACACCCGGCGGTGGCCGAGGCTGCCGTCGTCGCGGTGGCGGACGAGCGCTGGGGTGAGCGTCCGCTGGCGGTGGTCGTGCTGCGCAACGGCGTGACGGCGACGGCGGACGAGCTGCGCGCGCACCTGGAGGCCGGCTTCGCCCGCTGGTGGCTGCCCGACGAGGTCGTCTTCGCGGACGCGATCCCGAAGACGGCGACCGGCAAGTTCAAGAAGACAGCGCTGCGCGACCTCTACCGGCGTCCCTGACGGCGCAGTCGCCACCATAGGGGCGTGCGTCTCCGCCGTCTCGTCCTGCTCGTCGTCGCCGCCCCGCTCACGGTCTGGGCCGGGCTCGACCTCTACCTCTTCGCGCTGCCGTCGATCGACAGGCCACTGCGCGCCGATGCGGTGATCGTGCTTGCGGGCGACCGGACGCCCCGGCTCGACCGGGGCCTCGCACTGATGCGTGCCAGTGTCGCGCGCACGCTCGTTATCTCGGACGGCCGCGACCCGCTGTGGCCGGCGGCGAACCGACTCTGCGCCCGCGGGGGAGCCGGCTTCCGCGTCGTCTGCTTCCGGCCAGAGCCGTACAGCACGCGAGGCGAGGCTCGCGGGTTCGCGCGGCTGGCCCGCCAGCGCGGCTGGCGCAACGTCGTCGTCGTCACCTCCACGTTCCACGTGACGCGGGCGCGCATGCTGTTCCGCCGCTGCTTCACCGGACGCGTCCAGGGTGTCGGCGCCCACGCCTCGCTGCACCGGTCGCTTTTCAACTACGTCAGCGAGCCCGCCAAGCTGCTCGTGCAGGCCGTGCTGGCGCGGGCCTGCTAGTGCGTGATTCCGGCCTCCGGCGCGGCTGCTACAAGT
>JANXXF010000064.1 GCA_025350775.1 Actinomycetes bacterium | reverse complement strand
GTCGAGCTCGACGGCCACCCACCCGGGGCGTACGTGCCGCAGGCGGGTGACCGTCGGAGTCATCGACGCGGAGCTCTAGTCGGAGTCGCCGTCTGCGAGCACGCCTGCGGGCTCCGGCTCCTGCTCGAGGTCGACCGGCGTCACCTCGCGCGGCTCGCCCGAGACGGGCAGCAGGCGGGCCGACGCGATCTGCTCTGGCCCGAGCTGCTCCTGGATGCGCCGCAGGATACGCTCGCAGACATCCGGGTGCTCGCGGAGGAACGCGTTGGCGTTCATCCGGCCCTGGCCCAGGCGCTCCTCCTCGAAGCTGAAGTAGGAGCCCGACTTCTGGACGACCTTGCTGTCGATGGCGGCATCCATGACGGTGCCCTCCCACGAGATGCCCGTGCCGAACATGATGTCGAACTCGGCCTGCTTGAAGGGCGGCGCGACCTTGTTCTTCACAACCTTGACGCGCGTGCGGTTGCCGATCGCGTCGGTGCCCTCCTTGAGCGTCTCGATGCGGCGGATGTCGAGCCGCACCGAGGCGTAGAACTTGAGCGCGCGGCCGCCCGGCGTGACCTCCGGGTTGCCGAACATGACGCCGATCTTCTCGCGCAGCTGGTTCGTGAAGATGCAGATCGTGTCGGTGCGATTGAGCGTGCCGGCCAGCTTGCGCAGGGCCTGGCTCATCAGCCGGGCCTGGAGGCCGACGTGGCTGTCACCCATCTCACCGTCGATCTCAGCCTTCGGCACGAGCGCGGCGACGGAGTCGATCGCGATCACGTCGACGGCGCCCGAGCGGATCAGCAGCTCGGCGATCTCGAGCCCCTGCTCGCCCGTGTCGGGCTGCGAGACGAGCACCTCGTCGACGTTCACGCCGATACGGCGGGCGTACGTCGGGTCCATGGAGTGCTCGGCGTCGATAAAGGCGCAGATGCCGCCGCGCCGTTGCGCTTCGGCGATGACGTGGTAGACCAGCGTCGTCTTGCCCGACGACTCCGGCCCGAAGATCTCGACGATGCGGCCCCGGGGCAGCCCGCCGATTCCGAGCGCGAGGTCGAGGGACAGAGAACCTGTGGAGACGGCGCCCACCGATACCTGGGCGGAGTCGCTCATACGCATGACCGAGCCCTTGCCGTGGGCCCGCTCGATCTGTCCCAGAGCTGCCTCGAGAGCCTGCTCGCGATTCATCAGTTGTTACCTCCTAGCGAAAACGAGTCGACAATGTCGTACTGCGCCCCGCCGGATCGCAGAGAGGAATGGTAGAGCGCAGCATCGGACGGCATGCACGGTCGGATCGGGGGCAGATAGCCGGAGGGCCGCGAAGAGACGGAGAATGCCATCCCCGTGGAGGCTAGACGCGGATGTCGGGACGGCCCCGGTCAGCTTCGTGTCAGCTCTGCGACAGCAGCCGGCGCAGCAGATGGAGTGCGCTCGACGCTGCGCGCCGCCTTACCGTCTCGCGGTCGGTCTCCACCGTCCACTCGAGGGCAAGCGACCCGTGCGGGCCCACGGCCTTGAAGTGGACGAGGCCGACCGGCTTCGCAGGCGTCCCGCCCCCCGGACCCGCGACGCCGGTGACAGCGACGGCGACGTCGGCGCCGAGCCGCGTGCGAGCGCCCTCGGCCATCGCCGCGGCGGTATTGGCCGAGACGGAGCCGTGAGCAGCCAGCGTGGCCTCCGACACGCCGAGCTGGGCGATCTTCACCGTGTTCGCATAGGCGACGATCCCGCCGAGGTAGACGTCGCTCGACCCGGGCACCCCGGTCAGCCGGCCCCCCACGAGCCCGCCGGTGCACGACTCGGCGGTGACCAGGGTGAGCCCGCGTTCCCGGCACAGCGCGAGGACGATCTCCTCGATCGGCCGGTCATCGCGCGCGAAGAGGTGAGCGGCGTTGGCGGCCAGCAGCGCCTGCTCGATCGCGTCGGCGCGGGCCTCGGCGCCCGGCTCGACAACCAGATCGACATGGATCTCAAAGTCGCGGGCGCAGATCGTCACCTCGACGCCGTCGCCGTCGCCGCCTGCCTCGTCGAAGGCCCGAGCCACCACGGACTCGCCGACGCCGAAGAAGCGTAGGACGCGGCGGCCCGGCGGCTGCGCGCGCCCGAGCAGGGGCTGGAGGGCCGCGTGCCCCAGTGCGAGCGGCCAGAGCCGCTGCAGCTCGCTGGGCGGCCCCGGCAGCGCGACGGCCACCCTGTCGCCCGGCAACGGCAGCAGGACGCCCGGTGCGGTGCCGGCGATGCCGACGACGAACGCGCCCACGGGCAGCGTCGCCTGCTTGCGGACGCCCGGGGCGAAGTCGGCATACGCCCGGCGCGTGCGCTCCGCGAACCCGCGCGAGATCGCCTCGATCTGGCGTTCGATCTCCTCGTCGAGACGCAGGCCGACGCCGGCTGCGCGTGCCAGCAGCTCAATCGTGCGATCGTCGTGCGTCGGCCCGAGGCCGCCGGACACCACGCAGAGATCGGCCTCGATGCCATGGCGCAGAGCGTCCTCGAGCTCGTCGGAACGATCGCCGACGATCGAGATCCGGGCCGGTTCGAACCCGAGCGCGAGCAGTTGCCGGGCGAGGTACGGGCCGTTGAGGTCAGTGCGCTCGCCGCGAACGAGCTCGCTGCCCGTGATCACGAGATGCGCGCGTGGCCGGCTCACTGCTTGACGAGCGCCGCGACGCCGTTCGCCGTGGCGACCATCACCTCCGGCGTGGTCGTGCCAGGAAGAGCGACGGTGCGCCCGTTGACCGTCGCCGTCAGCCTGGACGGCGTACCGACGTTGAGCCAGAGCCTGGCCGCCGTGAACCGCTGCACCTCTCTCCGCCGCAGGGTGCCCTGGAAGAGGAGGCGGCCGGCGGGCGAGCCGTTGCGCACCTCGATCCAGGTGGTGCCGCGGGCGCGCAGCACGAGCCTCGCCAGCGGAGCCCGGCCGGCTGCAGGCGTGTGTACGGGAGCGACGACGCTCGGCACCTTCGACGAGCTACCGCCCGGCGCGAACCGCCAGGCGCCGATCACGACGACGGTGATCACTGCGATCGCTGCGAGTGCGAGCACGACGGCGTGCCGCTCGATCCAGCGCACCTCGCGCGGCGGCGCCAGGCGGTGTGGCCGGATGAACGTCTCCTCGTCGCCGGTGACGAAGCGGGAGTTGTACTCGTCCACGTAAAGCTGCCCGTCGAGGCCGAGTGCCTCGGCGTAGGCCCGCAGAAAGCCCTTCACGTAGGTCGCCCCCGGCAGCGTGGCGAAGTCGTCCTCCTCGAGCGCGCGCAGGTACTTGGCACGCACCTTCGTGACCTGCTCCACGTCGGCGAACGTCAGCCGCTTCCGCTCGCGGGCGTCACGCAGGCTGCTGCCAAGGTCAAACACGGAGCACAGAGTCTAGAGGCTTGATGTGCATTGGCGCGGCACCGGTTGCCGCCCCGGGTGCGGCGCCGTGACGCCCCGTCGTTCCTCACCCAGGCCCCGGTCCTGGCCTCCGGGCGCCGTGACGCCCCGGCTTGGCCCGGGACAGCCCCGTCAGGGGCGCCAATTCACATCAAGCCTCTAGATGCAAGCCGCCTCGTCCAAAAGGCGCACGTCGGCGGCGTCAGCTGCCGAGCAGGACAAGCAGCCCGTAGAACCCGAGCGCCACCCCAGCAGTCGCGGCCAGGCAGAGAGCCACCACGCCGAGCATCGTGCCGGCGCGGGCCACATCCTGTCCACCGACCCGTCCGAGCGTCCACAGCACCTGGCGCCGGCTACGCCGCCCGAGCAGGATCGCCGACCAGCCCAGCACCACTGCAACGGGAATCGCGATCGCCGCGTCCAGCAGGCGGACCCCGCCGACCCAACGCGAGACGACGACGCCGACCGGCACCGCGACGGCCGCCAACGCCCCCACGACCGCCGCTGCCAGGGCGCGACGGTTCGGGGCGGGACTACTGCTTCTTGTAGGGACGTCCAACAGCGGCTGGTGGGATCGAGCGACCGATGACGCCTGCAACGGCGATCAACGTGAGCACGTACGGTAGCGCCTGCACCAGTACCTCGATCCCGGGAAGCGACGACGAGTAGGCGGGGAGCCGGTACGCGAGCGCCGTCGAGAAGCCGAACAGCATCGCGGCGGCCACGGCCCGAAACGGGCGCCAGTTGCCGAAGATCAGCGCGGCCAGGGCGATGAAGCCGCGGCCGCCGGTCATGTTCTCGGTGAACGAGCCGACATAGCCGATCGAGAGGTAGGCGCCACCCGCGGCAGCGAGCATCCCCGAGACCACGACCGAGGCGTAGCGGGTGCGGTACACGTCGAGCCCGAGCGTGTCGGCGGCGCGCGGATGCTCGCCACAGGCCCGGATGCGCAGGCCGATCGGCGTCCGGAACATGACGATGTACGCGACGATCGCGACCCCGAAGCTCGCCCAGATCATCAGATTCAACTGGCCCAGTGCCGGCCCCAGGAAGTAGACGTCCTTGATGTGGAGGTTGACGTTGGGGATCTGGGGGATGCCCGGCGGGATGTCCTGCCCCCGGTACGCCTGGACGAAGAAGTAGCCGGTGATGCCGACTGCGAGGAAGTTCATCGCGGTGCCGCCGACGATCTGGTCGGCGCGCAGATGGATGGCGAAGAACGCGTGCACGAGCGCCATGGCACCGCCGGCGACGATCGCGATCACAAGCCCGAGCACCCACGAGTCGGTCTTGTCGGCGCCGAGAATGCCGAAGAACGCGCCCATCAGCATCATCCCCTCGAGGCCGATGTTCACGACGCCGCTCCGCTCCGAGAACATGCCGCCGAGCGACGCATAGACGAGCGGCGTGGCGAAGACGAGCATCGCGCCGATCAGCGCCGACCACGAGAACACCTCGGCGAGATGGGCCATGCTGGAGCGCTGCGCGAGGATCCCCATGGCCACGGCGAAGGCCGCGGCCGCGATCGCGCCCCACCCGGGCCGCCGCTCGCCTGCGCGCACGGCCCGGCCGCCGAGCACGGTTGCGACCACGGCCAGGGCCACGGCGGGAGCGACGCTGCGCACGGCGACGGGCGGCAGCACCAGCCACGCCCCGAAGAGGGCGAGCACGATGCCGGTGACCCCACCCTTACGCGGAGAGGTGAAGGTCTCGGTGCGGGCTGTCGCGCGGACGGCGGCGACTGTCCGGAGGGTGACGCGCTGGACGTCGCCGGCCGTGCCGGTAGCGATGTCGCGCAGCGAGCCGACGAGCGTGAGTGGCAGGCGGGCGAGGCCGCGCGCCAGCGGGGCGACGCTCCCGGCACTGGAGGCCGGCAGCCGCGCCGGGGACACCTTCGCCAGGAGCGAGCGCAGCCCCGGCGCGAACGGCTCGACGTGCTCCCCTGCCCGCCGCCGACGCCGCCGCGCGTTCCAGATGGCGAGAATCAGCACGTCGGCGCCGACAAAGAGCACGACGAGGCCCTGGATCATCAGCGTCAGGTTGCTCGCCAACTCCGGCTTGAAGACGTTCGGGTCGAGGCCGCGGGTCGTGCCGTAGAGCAGCCCGCCGAAGAGCAGGGCCGACAACCCGACGCCGATCGAGGTGTTGCGCCCGAGCAGCGCGACGGCGATACCGAGGAAGCCGATCTGCGACGACTGGATGTCGAGCGTGCCGAAGTGGTAGAGGTAGCCGAGCAGGTCGATGCCGCCGCCGAGGCCTGCGAACGCGCCCGAGATGGCCATCGCCTTGAGGTAGCTGCGCCGGACGTTGACGCCGCCGTAGCCGGCCGCCTCCGGGTTGAAACCGACGGCGCGCACCTCGTAGCCGAGCGTCGTGCGGTTGAGCACGACCCAGAACAGCACGAGCATGCCGATGGCGACGAAGAC
Organism: Actinomycetes bacterium; assembly: GCA_025350775.1. GTDB lineage: Bacteria > Actinomycetota > Thermoleophilia > Gaiellales > Gaiellaceae > CANFDS01. The sequence continues at coordinate 1,290 of JANXXF010000064.1, read as the reverse complement.
GCCGATGTGCAGCCCCTGCAGGTCCGCATCGCCCCAGAAGACCGGGAGCCGCGCCGACGGGACGGCGTCGCCCGAGATCGGTACGGTCGGCGACGCCGTGTTCTGGAGCGGCCCCCCCTTCCCGAACGCGAAGCTGCCGAACCAGTAGGCGATCCAGTTGAGCATGATCGTGGTGATCACCTCGTGCGCCCCGACGGTCGCCTTGAGGAAGCCTGCGATGCCCGCCCAGACCGCGCCGGCGACCGCGGCCAGCACGATGCCGACCAGGACGTGGACGCCCTTCGGGAGGGTGTCACCCCAGGTCGAGCCGACCCAGACGGCGACGATCAGACCCATCGCATACTGGCCTTGCCCGCCGATGTTGAAGAGGCCGCAGCGGAACGCGAACGCGACGGCGAGCCCTGTGAACACCAGCGACGTCGTCTGCAGCAGGGTCTGCTGGAGGTTGTACGAGGAGATGTTGAACGAGTCGGTGGTCGGGTGGAAGATCCAGTTCAGGCCGGCGCCGTTGAAGATGCCGTGGTACGCCTGGATCGGGTTGTGGCCGGTTGCCGCGACCACGACCCCGCCGAGCAGGAACGCGACGATCGCCGTCACGAGGGGTGTTGCGACGCCGCCGGCACGCCGGCGGACGATCGAGCCTAACCACGCCCCCGGGCCGGATGGCGCGCGCGAGCCCGGCGTTCCGGGCGGCAGCCCCTTCACGCCGAACCCTCCGCCGTGCTCTCGCCACCGAGCATCTCGAGGCCCACCTCGGCCGCGCTCGCAGCGGCGCCATGCTCGGCCACGATGCGCCCCTCGAACATGACGAGCACGCGGTCGGCGAGCGACAGCACCTCGTCCAGCTCGAGCGAGACGAGCAGGATCGCGCGGCCCCGGTCGCGCTCCTCCACCAGGCGGCGGTGAAGGTACTCGATGGCGCCGACATCGACGCCCCGCGTCGGCTGAGCGGCGATCAGCACCTTCGGGTCGCGGGCGATCTCGCGCGCGACGACGAGCTTCTGCTGGTTACCGCCCGAGAGCGAGGACGCCTTCGTCAGCGGGCCGCCGCCGCGCACATCGAACTCCTCGATCAGGCCGGCGGCGCGCTGGACGAGCCGTCCCGGGTAGAGCCAGCCGTGGCTCGACGCCGGCGGGTCGCAGTAGTCGTGGAGCGCGATGTTCTCGGCGAGCGAGAACTCGAGCACGAGGCCGCGCCGCTGGCGGTCCTCGGGGATGTGGCCGATCCCCGCGTCGAGCGCCTCGCGCGCCGTGTGGTGGCGCAGCTCGCGCCCGCCGATCCGCACCGTG
>JANXXF010000043.1 GCA_025350775.1 Actinomycetes bacterium | reverse complement strand
GTCGAGCTCGTGCAGGCCGACGTCGCCGACACGGAGGCAGTCGAATCCGTCGTGGCACGCGGCCGCTTCGCTGCCGTGCTGCACGTTGCCGGCCAGGCGAGCATCTCCCAGTCGTTCGCCCATCCGGAGCGCGACCTGATGACGAACGTCGCGGGCACGCTCGCGGTGCTCAAGGCGTGCGCCGCCCACGGCGTCCCCCGCCTCCTGCACGCGAGCTCGATGACGGCATACGGCGAGCCGGCCACGGTGCCCATCGCGGAGACGGCGCCCTGCGTGCCGGTGTCGAATTACGGCGTCACGAAGCTCGCAGCGGAGCGGTACGTGCTGATCGCCGGCGGCCGTACCGACATCGACCTGAGCGTCAGCGCGCTGCGGATGTTCAACGTCTACGGCGAGCGGCAGGATCTGCGCAACCCGTACCAGGGAGTGCTCGCGATCTTCATCGGCAACGTCCTCCGCGGCGAGCCGATCAACGTCCACGCCGACGGACGTCAGACGCGCGACTTCGTCCACGTCGACGACGCGGTTCGCGCCTGGCTCGCTGTTCTCGACGAGCCCGCGACGCGCGGTGCCGCGCTCAACGTCGGCAGCGGGCACGAGACATCTATCAACGAGCTCGCAGCAGCGGTCATCGTCGCAGCCACGGGCGGCGAAGAGTGGGAGATCCGGCGAACCGGCGCCCAGCTCGGCGATCAGCGCCGCTCCGCGGCAGACATCGCGCAGATTCGCAAGCTCACCGGCTGGGAGCCGCGCGTCGGGCTGCCGGAAGGCATTGCTCGGACGGTGGCGTGGGCGCAAGAGGCCTCGCGATGACAGGTGCCGGTTCGCTGGCAGGAGCCCGAGCAGCGGTCGTCGCCGTCATCCCCGCGCGCTCCGGCTCGAAGGGCGTCCCGGGCAAGAACGTCAAGCTGCTCGCCGGCAGGCCGCTGATCGCCTGGACGATCGAGGCAGCGCTGGCGGCGCGCACGATCGACCGCGTGATCGTCTCGACCGACGGCGAGGAGATCGCCGCCGTGGCGTGCGCCCACGGCGCTGAGGTCGTGCGCCGGCCGCCTGAGCTGGCGACCGACGAGGCGACGACCGAGTCGGCGCTCCTGCACGTGCTCGACACGCTCGCCGCCGCCGGCGAGCCCGACCCCGACTACGTCGTCACGCTCGAGCCGACCTCGCCGCTGCGCAGCGCCGCCCTCATCGACACCTGCGTGCGCCTGGCGGTGGAGCGAGGCGCCGAGTGCGTCGCCACGGTGGTCGAGAACCGCGCCTGCCTGGGCCGCGTCGAGGGCGGCGTGTACCGGGCGCTCGACCCGTCGGCGCCGCGCCGCCGCCAGCTGCGCGAGCCGCTCTTCGAGGAGTCGAGCACCGTCTGGGTGACGGCCACAGCCACCCTGCGGCGACGCAGCTCGGTGCTCGCCGAGACCGTGCACGCCGTCGTCGCGTCGCCCTGGGAGGCCATTGACATCAACACCGCCCTAGACTTCGTGATCGCAGAGGCCGTCATGCGCTGGAAACAGGAGGAGGAAGGGTCGTGAACGCAGAGCTGCGCATCGGATCGAAGGTCGCCGGGGACGGCCACCCCACCTACGTCATCGCCGAGGCGTGTGTGAACCACAACGGCGACTTCGACACGGCGATCGCCCTGATCGACGCCGCTGCCGCGGCAGGCGCCGACGCCGTCAAGTTCCAGCTGCACTATCCGCAGCACGAGATGCTGCCGGTGGTGCCGGCCTCCGACAACTTCGCGAAGCCGCTGATCGAGATCCTCCGCGAGACGCACCTCACCGAGGAGCAGCATGCGGCCCTGATGCGCCACTGCGAGGCCCGGGGCGTCCAGTACCTGTGCACCGCCTACTGCCGCGAGGCCGCCGACACGCTTGCGCAGCTCGGGGTGCCGCTGTTCAAGATCGGCTCCGGCGAGACGCTCAACCATCCGCTGCTGCGCTGGATCGCCCGCCATGGCCGCCCGCTGCTCGTCGCCACCGGTATGACCGAGCTCGACGAGGTCGATGCGACCGTCGCCGTGTTGCGTGAAACCGGCGTGCAGTTCGGGCTGATGCACTGCACCTCCGAGTACCCGCCCGTGTACGAGGACATCAACCTCGACATGCTGCGCGTCTACCGTGAGCGCTACGGCGTCGTCGTCGGCCACTCCGACCACAGCCCCGACATCACGACGGCCGTGGCGTCGGTCGCGCTCGGCGCCCACATCGTCGAGAAGCACTTCACGCTGACGCGCGACCAGCCCGGCCCCGACCACTCCGTCTCGATCGAGCCGGACGAGCTGGGCGAGCTGGTGCGCGGCATTCGCATCATCGAGCTGGCGCGCGGCTCCAGGAAGGCCGTCTTCGAGCGGGAGCGGCCGATCCGCGCCTGGGCGCACCACAGCGTCGTCACGATCAAGCCTGTCGCCGCCGGCGAGGAGCTGACGCTCGACAACACGTGGGTCAAGCGGCCGGGCACCGGCATCCCTGCCCGCGAGCTCGACCGCGTCCTCGGGCGCCGGGCCGCCCGCGACCTGCCGGTCGACACGCAGGTGGGGGACGACGACCTGACGTGAGGCACATCGCCATCCTCACCGAGGCGCGCTCCTCGTACAGCTATTTCCGCCCGATCGTCCGGCTGATCGACGAGGAGCCGTCGCTCCACTACTCGCTGATCGTCACGAACCAGCACCTGCTGCCGACCTTCGGCTACAGCGTCGAGGAGATCGAGAAGGCGGGCCTCAACATCACCGACCGCATCTACATGACGCTGGACGGGTACAACCCGGCGACGCAGTCGAAGTCGCTGGGCGTGCTGATGCTGGGGATCACCGACACGCTCGTGCGGCTCAAGCCCGACCTCGTGCTCGTCCTGGGCGATCGCGGCGACAGCCTGATGACGGCGCTCGCGGCGTTCCAGATGAACATCCCGGTCGCGCACATCCAGGCGGGCGAGCGATCGGGCAACGTGGATGGGATGACGCGCCACGCGATCACCCGCTTCGCGCACGTCCACTTCGCCTCCGGCCCGGACGCGGCCGAGCGGCTGCGGCGGATGGGCGAGGAGGAGTTCCGCATCCACGTCACCGGCGCGCCCCAGCTCGACGAGCTGCTGAATGGCGACTTCGCGTCGCCCGAGGAGGTCGCGGCCACCCTCGACGTCCGGCTCGACGAGCCGCTCGTGCTGGTGCTCCAGCACCCCGTGACGGAGGAGTTCGGCCGGGGCGACGAGCAGATGCGCGAGACGCTCGAGGCGGTGTGCGAGCTCGGCCTGCCGACGGTGATCATCTTCCCCAACAGCGACGCCGGCAGCGACGACACGCGCCTGATGATCGAGCGCTACCACCGCCCCTTCATGCGGGTCGAGCGGACGCTCTCGCACCGCATGTACAGCGGGCTGCTGCGCACCGCGAGCCTGATGGTGGGCAACTCGTCGAGCGGGCTGATCGAGGCGCCCGCACTGCGCCTCCCCGCCGTCAACGTCGGCGGGCGCCAGCGCGACCGCGCGCGCACCACGAACGTGATCGACGTCGGGTACGACCGCAGGGAGATCCTGTCGGCGATGCGCACCGCCCTGACGCCGCAGTTCCGCGGCCAGATCGACGCGTCGGTGAGCCCGTACATCGGCGACGGCCACGCGTCGGAGCGCGTCGTGCATATCCTCCGTGACATCGTGATCGACGAGAAGCTCATGACCAAGCAGCTGGTGTACTGATGGCGCACGAGCTGGCCGACTACGTCGTCACCGCGACCGACACGATCCGCACGGCGATGGAGCGGATCGACCGCAACAAGCACCGCGTCGTCGTCGTCGTGGACGATGGCAAGGTCGTCGGCACGGTGTCGGACGGCGACATCCGCCGCGCCTTCCTGCACGACATGCTACCGCTGGCGCCGGTGTCGCGGATCATGCAGCTCAACCCGCGCACCACCACCGCCACCGACCCGGCCGAGCGCCACCGGATCATCCGCGAGGCGAAGGTGACGCTGCTGCCTGTCGTCTCGCCGGACAACACCCTGCTCGACGTCGAGCTCGCGTACGAGCCCGGCTTCGAGTCGTAGCGGATGGCGGCAGCCCCCAGTCTCACGTCGCGGATCGTCGGCCGCGCCCGCCGCGAGCTCGGCCCCGACCTGGCGATCCGGCTCGACCGCGAGCGCTGGCGCCGCGATGCCCGCGGCCTGCGCGAGGCGGCGCCCCGCGTGCCCGAGCGCGGCACGGCGCTGATCGTCAGCCACTCCGACTTCGTCTACTCGCTCAAGCTCGAGTCGATGATCGCGGCAGCGCTGCGGCTCGCCGGGTACCGGCCGCTCGTGCTGACCCTCCCCAACGAGCGCTGGGCGCGCAGCTACTTCGAGGCAGCCGGCATCCGCGACTTCGTCACGCCCGTCGACGACGTGCCGGCCGAGCTGCTCGCCGAAGCCGACGCCGTCGCCGCCGCCGCGCTCGCGGGCCGCCCCGGCGTGCAGCAGCTCAAGTCCCTCGAGTACCGCGGCGCCTACGTCGGCCAGCAGGCGATCTCGACGCTCTCCCGCACCTTCGAGCGGGGTCGCATCTCGTTCGACGACGCCGACGCGCGCGCCGCCCTGGAGCGGCTGCTGCCGGAAGCGCTCCGCGCGACGATCGCGGCCGACCTCCTGCTTGACCGCGTGCAGCCCGACATCGTCGTGTTCAACGAGAAGGGCTACGCGGGCTACGGCTCGATCTACGACCTCGCGCTCGCCCGCGGCGCCAACGTCATCCAGTTCGTGGCGGCAGGCATCCACACCCGGGATGCATTGCTCTTCAAGCGCTACACCGCCGAGACGCGCCGCATCCACCCGTCGTCCCTCTCGAGCCCGAGCTGGGGGGAGGCGCAGGCCGCCGAGTGGACGCCCGCGCGCGACGCCGCGCTCGACGCCGAGTTCGCCGTCCGCTACGGCTCGACCGAGAAGCATCCCGATGCCGGCCTGCAGGAAGGCAAGGAGCTGAAGTCCGCCGACGCGGTGCGCCAGCAGCTCGGCCTCGACCCGGCGAAGCCGACGGCGATCCTCTTCTCGCACGTGCTCTGGGACGCGAACCTCTTCTACGGCGAGGACCTCTTCGCCGATCAGGAGACGTGGCTGGTCGAGACGGTGAAGGCCGCCTGCGCGAACCCGTCCGCGAATTGGGTGGTCAAGCTCCACCCGGCCAACATGTACAAGGCTCGCGCCGGCGAGCTCAACGACGAGGTCGCGATCCGCGAGGCCGTCGGCGAGCTGCCGCCACACGTGAAGCTGCTGCGGCCCGAGACCGACATCAACACCTACTCGCTGTTCGCCATCGCCGATGCAGCGATCACCATCCGCGGCACGATCGGGATGGAGCTGCCGTGCTTCGGCGTGCCGGTGCTCACCGCGGGCACCGGGCGCTACTCGGGGCTCGGCTTCACCGTGGACTCGGCGACGCGCGAGGAGTACCTCGGCAGGCTCGCCCACATTCACGAGCAGCCTCGCCTCGACGCGGCCACCACCCTGCTCGCCCGGCGCCACGCGTATGCGCTGTTCCGGCTGCGCCCGTTCACCTTCACCTCGTACCGCGCGTCGTTCGCCGACGCCGCGCACCTCGCGCACCCGCTCAGCCACAACCTCCGCCTCGTGCGCCGCAGCGCGGCCGCGATCGAGGCCGCTCCCGACCTGCGGGAGCTCGGCGACTGGCTCGCCGACCCGACGCAGCTCGACTACCTCGCCGTGGTCGACGAGCGGGCGGGCGGGGGCGAGCCGGCCTAGTGTAGTGTCTTGTAAATAAGTGGAGTTTTGTGGTAGGATGGGGTATGCGCGCTCCTACTGCTCCCATGTTGCTGGCCGCCAGCCAGCGCGAAGTGCTCGAGAAGCTGTCTCGATCGCGTACCGCTAAGCATCACGAT
>JANXXF010000020.1 GCA_025350775.1 Actinomycetes bacterium | reverse complement strand
AGAGCAGGCCGTCGAGATCCTCGGCCAGATCTCGCAGCTCGCCAAGGACATCGAGGCCGAGCTGCAGCGCGCCAAGCGGGACGCGGATGCGCGCCCCCGCTGACCTGCGGGCGCTCGTCGAGGAGCGCCTCGCCACGCTGTCGCTGCTGCCCGAGCTGCACGGGCAGGCCGACTCCGTCCGCTACGCGCTGACCGGCGGCGGCAAGCGCGTCCGGCCGGTGCTCTGCCTGGCGACCGGAGAGGCCGCCGGCGCCTCCGTCGAGACGGTCATGCCGGCCGCCCTCGGCATCGAGCTGATCCACGCCTTTTCGCTCGTCCACGACGACCTGCCGTCGCTCGACAACGACGCCGAGCGCCGCGGGCAGCCGTCCACATGGGCCAAGTACGGAGAGGCAGTCGCGGTGCTCGCCGGCGACGCGCTCTTCGGCGAGGCGCTCCGGCTGGCGCTCTCGTACCCGACGCCGCACGTCGCACGCGAGCTCGCCGACGCGACGCTCGGCATGATCGGCGGCCAGTACCTCGACATCACCGCCACCCAGCCCGACCTGGCGACGCTGCATCGCCTCAAGACCGGGTGCCTGTTCGGCGCCTCGGTCGGCATGGCGCTGTGGGCCGCCGGGGTGCCGGAGGCCGAGCAGGGGCCGTGGCGCGGCTTCGGCGCCGAGCTCGGCCTGCTGTTCCAAGTCGTCGACGACCTCCTCGACGGCGACGGCTACGTCCTCACCGACGGGCTCGACGGCGCCCGCCGCATCGCCGACGAGTCGGCCGACCGCGCCCGGGCGGCGCTCGCGCAGGTCACCGCCGACACCTCGGTGCTGGCCGGCATCGTCGAGAGCCTCCGCTCGCGCACGGCCTAGTTCCGGCTGTCGCATCCGTAGAGTGTCGGCATGACCCGCCGCGTGATTGACCTCAGCCAGCCGCTCTCCACCGCCAGCCAGCTCCATCACTTCTTCCCGACCGTCCAGATCCTCCGTCACAAGCTGCACTCCGACGCGGTCGGCAACGAGAAGTCGTTCGACGCCGAGATCATCATCATGTCGAACCACGCGGCCACCCACGTCGACGCGCTCTCGCACTTCGACCCGCGCCCCGGCGCGCCGAAGATCGCCGAGATGCCCCTCGACACCTTCTGCGGCACCGCCATCTGCATCGACGTGCGCGAGCACCCGGGTGGCTACGAGGTCACCGTCGCCGACACCGAGCGCGCCCTCGCCGCCAGCGGCCAGGAGCTGCGCGAGGGCGACATCCTGCTCTTCTGCACCGACCACTGGAACCGCACCCAGGGGACGCCGGCGTTCCTCGACGGGTTCTCGGGCATCGCCGGTGAGGTCGTCCACTGGATGGCCGACCGCAAGGTGAAGATCTTCGGGGTCGAGACGATCAGCCCCGACCTCGTCTACCAGAGCGGCGCCTACCCCAATCACCGGGCCTGCGCCGAGCGCGGCCTGACGCACTTCGAAAACCTCAACAACCTGAAGGACGTCGTCAACCGGCGGTTCGACTTCTACGGCTTCCCGCTGCGGCTCGAGCCGGCCGCCGGCTCGCCGATCCGTGCGGTCGGCATCGTCGAGGAGTAGGGGCAGCGGTGGCCAGGAAGCGCCTCGACGTGCTGATGGTCGAGCGCGGGCTCGCCGAGAGCCGGGCGCAGGCGCAGGCGCTCGTGCTGGCCGGCCTAGTGCAGGGGCGCTCGAAGGCGGGCGATCAGCTGGCCGAGGACGCCGAGATCGTCGTCGAGCGGCCGCCGCGCTTCGTGTCGCGCGGCGGCGACAAGCTTGCGAACGCGCTGGCGGCGTTCGCCGTCGACCCGGCGGGGCGTGACTGCCTCGACGTCGGCGCGTCCACCGGCGGCTTCAGCGACTGCCTGCTGCAAGGCGGCGCGGCGAGGGTGATAGCACTCGACGTCGGACACGGGCAGCTGCACCCGCGCGTCCGCAACGACGGGCGCGTCACGGTGTTCGAGCGAACGAACGCGCGCGCGCTCGCCGAGTTGCCGTTCGCGCCGTCGCTCGTCGTTTGCGACGTGTCGTTCATCTCGGTGACGATCGCGCTGCCGCCGGCGCTGCGCCTGGCGGCGCCCGGCGGGGAGGCCGTGGTGCTCGTCAAACCGCAGTTCGAGGCCGGGCGGGCCGACGCGCCGAAGGGCGTCGTGCGTGACGACGAGGTGCGCCGCCGCGTCGTGCGCGCCGTCGCCGAGGCCGCCGTCGGCTGGGACGCCGAGGCCCTCGGGGCCGTAGACTCCGGCGTACCCGGCCCGAAGGGCAACCGGGAGCTCTTCCTCCATCTGCGCCACCGACCGGGAGCGACGATCGCCGATGACCTCGACCGCTGGATCGATGCCGCCATCGGGTGAGCGCGTCCGCCGTGCCGCCGTCATCACGCACGGCCGCGTGGAGGCTGTCGGCGACGCGATCCCGCGGCTGCAGCGCCTGGCCGGGCGGGCCGGCGTCGAGCTCGCGTTCGGCGAGGAGGAGGCGGCGCGCCACGGCGTGCCCGCCTCGCCGCGGCCGGACGAGGTGGACATCGCCGTCGTGCTGGGCGGCGACGGCACGATGCTGCGGGCGCTGCACCGCTTCCTGGGCAGCGGCGTCCCCGTGATCGGCGTCAACTACGGCCGCGTCGGCTTTCTCGCCTCGATGCGGCCGGACGAGCTGGAGACGGGACTCGCCCAGGCGTTCGCAGGGCAGCTGGAGGCGATCGAGCTCTCGACGCTCGAGCTGGAGCTGGACGGCCGCAGCCACGTCGCGGTCAACGACGTCGTCGTCGCGAGCGCCGTCCCCGGGCGCATGGTCGAACTGGGCTGGGCCCTCGCCGGCGAGCCGCTGGGCGTACAGCCGTGCGACGGCCTGATCTGTGCCACCCCCACGGGCTCGACCGCCTACAACCTCTCGAACGGCGGACCGGTGCTGGTTTGGGGCCTCGACGCGATGGCGATCAGCTTCGTCGCGCCGCACTCGCTGACGGCGCGCCCGCTCGTCGTGCCGCGCAGCCGGCCGCTCGAGGTGCAGAACCTCACGGACGGCGTCGAGACGACGGTTATCGTGGACGGGCATGCTGTCGGCGTGCTGCACGCCGGCGAGCGCACGGAGATCCGGCTCGGCCACCAGCGGGCGCTGATCGGCTCGGTGCCCGGCGCGACGTTCTTCCGTCGCTACCGCCACGCCTTCGGCTAGGGCACCCGTCCCGCGGGACGGGTCGGCAACGGAGAGTAGGCGCGATCGGCGGCACGGCGTACCATGCCCGTCAGTGCTGCGCCGCCTCCGCATCCAGAACCTCGTACTCATCCGCGACGCCGACATCGCCTTCGCGCCCGGCCTGACGGCCATCACCGGCGAGACCGGCGCAGGCAAGACAATCCTCGCCCAGGCGATCGGCCTGCTGCTGGGCGCGCCGGGCGACGCGCGCCTCGTCGGGCCCGGTGCCGCCGAGGCCTACGTCGAGGCCGAGCTCGACGCGCCGGACTGGCTGTTCGACGACGGGGAGCTGGAAGCGCTGGCCGAGCTGCGACCGGACGGCGAGGACGGCCTCGTCGTGGCCCGCCGCGTGTTCGCCGACGGCCGCACCAGGGCATACGCGTGGGGCCGAAGCGCCGCCCGCGACGATGTCGCCGCCGCCGTCGAACGGCTGATCGCGATGTCCGGCCAGTTCGAGCAGCGCCGGCTGGCCCGGCACGCCTACCAGTTGGCGGTGTTGGACGCGTATTGCGGGCCGGAGCAACAGCGCCGGCGCTCCGAGTCGCGCAGGGCCTGGCGTACCCTCCAGGCAGCGCGCAGGCTCGCGGAGGAGATCTCGCGTGATGCCGGCCGGGCGCGCGAGCGACTCGACGAGCTGCGGGCGCTGGCCGCTGCCACGGACGGCCTCACCGCCGCCGCCGAGGCAGCGCTGCGCGTCGAGCGCCAGCGGCTCCGCCACCTCACCGAGCTCGTCGCCGCCGCGGCAGCAGCAGTCGACGCGCTCGCACCCGACGAGGGCGACGGCGCCACCGGCCTCGTCGGCGCCGCGACACGGGCACTTGCCTCGGTCGAGCAGCTCGCGCCGGAGCTTGCAACCGCCGGCGACGTGCTGCGCGATGTCGCTGTCCGTCTCGGCGAGCTTGCCGGCGACCTACGCTCGTTCCTCGTCGACCTCGAAGCCGAGCCGGGCCGGCTCGACCAGATCGAGGAGGAGCTGGAACGCTACGACGACGCGCGCCGCCGGTTCCGGGCCGCCACCACCGACGAGTTGCTCGAGTGCGCGGACGCGGCCCGCGCGGAGCTGGCGGCACTCGGCGAGGGCACCGACCCGGTCGCCGCCGCCGAGGCTGCGCTGGGCGCCGCTGCTTCGACGATGGGCCGCCTCGCCGCGGAGCTCGGCGCCGCCCGCAGGGCTGCCGCCGGCCCCTTCGCCGAGGCGGTGTCGGCTGAGCTGCGCGGCGTCGGCATGGGCGACGGGCAACTGGTCGCGGAGCTGCGCGAGGGGACGCTCGGCGCCACCGGCGCCGACGAGGTCGCCTTCCTCATCCGGCCGAACGCCGGCCTGCCGTTCGCGCCGGCCGCCGAGACGGCATCGGGCGGCGAGCTCTCTCGGGTCGCCCTCGCCATCGCTGCGGTCGGCGGTGGCGAGACGATGGTCTTTGACGAGATCGACGCCGGTATCGGCGGCCGCACCGCCAACCAGGTCGCCGACACGCTGGCGCGCCTCGCCGACCGCGCCCAGGTGATCACGATCACGCATCTGCCGCAGATCGCGAGCCGCGCCGGCCTCCACCTGCGCGTCGAGAAGATCCCCGGCGACCCCACCCACACGCGCATTGACGCCCTCGACGCCGCCGATCGCCGCGAGGAGCTGGAGCGGATGCTCGGCGGACGCGAGTTCCTCTCCACACTCGACCGGTGAACGCGACCGAGGTCACCGGCCCGGCACGGCTCGGCAAGCGCACCAAGCAGCTCGTCAAGCGGCTCAGGCCGGGCGACGTCGCCGTGATCGACCACCTCGATCTCGACCGCGTGTCGGCGGAAGAGCTGATCGCCTCGGGCGTGCGGGTCGTGGTCAACGTCGCGGCATCGCAGAGCGGCCGCTACCCGAACCCCGGCCCGCTCACGCTCGTGCGCGGCGGCGTGCGTCTCGTCGACGCCCCCGGCGCTGCGCTCTTCGACGTGCTCTCGGACGGCGAGGAGGTGAGCGTGCGTGGAGGCACCGTGTTCCGGGCGGGCAGCCCGGTCGCGGAGGGCCGGCTGGTCGGCGAGCTCGAGCTGCAGACCGCACTGGCGGAGCAGCAGGCCCGCGTCACCGACGCGCTCGCCGCGTTTGCCGAGAACACGATGCGCTATCTCCGGGACGAGGGCCACCTGCTCGCCGGCAGCATCGACTTCCCACCGCTCGCCACGCGCTTCCGCGACCGCCACGCGCTCGTCATCGCGCGCGGCCCCGGGTTTAAGGAGGACCTGCGCATCGTGCGGCCGTACATTCGAGACTTCCGGCCGGTGCTCGTCGCCGTCGACGGCGGCGCCGACGCGCTGATCGAGGCCGGCTACACGCCCGACGTCATCGTGGGCGACATGGACTCGGTGTCGGACGGGGCGCTGCGCGCCTCGCGTGAGATCCTCGTGCACGCCTACGCGGACGGCCGAGCGCCAGGCTCCGCGCGCCTGGACGCGCTCGGCCTCCGCTACACCGTCGTGCCTGCGCCCGGCATCTCCGAAGACCTCGCGCTGCTGCTGGCCTTCGAGAAGGGCGCCGAGCTGATCGTCGCCGTCGGCACGCACCTCAATCTCATCGAGTTTCTCGAGCGCAACCGGCAAGGGATGTCGTCCACCTTCGTGACACGGCTGAAGGTGGGGGAGGTGCTCGTCGACGCGAAGGGCGTATCGCGGCTGGTGAGCAGCAGGGCCGGGCTCGGGCCGCTCATCGCGTTCGCCGTCGCCGGCCTCGGCCTGATCGTCGTTGCAATCGCGGTGTCGCCGGGGCTGCGTCACCTGATCGAGCTCGCCTTCGTCCGCCTGCGCGACGTGCTGGGGATCGGATGAGGGCGACCGCGACCGTGGAGCTGCTCGCCGGGCCGGAGGACGCCTGGCGGTTCTCGACCGACCCGTATCTGCTGGCCGACTGGTGGCCGGGCATCGCCGCGCTCGTCCCCGACCGGCGCGGGCTCGCCGCCGGGGCGCGCTGGGAGGTGCGCCGCAACCCGCGCCCGAGCCTGCTGCACCGTGCCGCCGCGCAGGAGCTCCTGCTGGTGCGCGCGGTCGAGGAGCAGCGACTGTTCGCCTGGCACCTGAGCGGTGAGCGGATCGAGTGCGAGCTGCGCCTGGAGCCAACCGGGGTGCAGCGAACCCGGGCGACGCTGACCGTGACCAGCCCGCTCCTCGCCGGCTTTCGCCGCAGCGTGGCACGGGTCGCGCTGGGTCGTCTCTACGCCCTCTGTCAAACTGGCGCCGAGTCCTGACGTGTTCGACCTCCGCTACCACGTCGCCTCGCTGGCGGCAGTCTTCATCGCCCTCATCGTGGGCATCCTGATCGGCGTGGGCCTGTCCGGTCGCGGCTTCGTCAGCGACAGCGAGCGCCAGCTGCTGAACGCGCGCATCACCGACCTCCAGCAGCGCAGCGACGCAGCGGAGGCCCGTGCTACCGCGTTGACGGCGTCGCGCAAGGCCGCCGACTCGTTCGTCGCGCGGGCCTATCCGGCGCTCGTGCGGGAGCGCCTGCGCGGCAAGCGCATCGCGATCGTGTTCGTCGGCTCGGTCGACACCGATCTGCGCGCGGCCGTTGTCGGCGCGCTCCAGGACGCGGACGCACCCGGCTTTGCCCGGCTACGCGCCCTGCGCGTCCCGATCGACACGCAGCGCCTCGCTGCCGCCATCCGTGCGCGGCCCGCGCTTGCCCCGTACGACGGCGCGCAGCACCTCGACGATCTCGGGCGCGACTTCGGCAAGCAACTCCTGCTGGGCGGCCGCTCACCGCTCGTGGAGGCACTGGCGCCGGTGCTGCTCGAGGAGCGCTCCGGCAATGACCGCAAGCCGCTCGACGGCGTTGTCGTCATCCGCACGGCAGACCCCCAGAGCGGCGCCTCGGCGCTCTTCCTGGGCGGGCTCTACGCGGGCCTCGGCCGTGCCGGGATTCCGGCGGTCGGTGTCGAGGCGACGGTGGCGAACGCCTCGGCAGTCCCGGCCTTCCAGCGGGCGGGCCTCTCCAGCGTCGACGACATCGACCAGCGCACCGGACGCACCGCGCTCGTGCTGTTGCTCGGCGGCGGCGCCGTTGGTGACTACGGCGTGAAGGCGACGGCGAAGTCGGGAATCATCCCGGCCGCCCCAGCACCGGTCACGGCGCGCGGTGGCTGACCCCGC
>JANXXF010000011.1 GCA_025350775.1 Actinomycetes bacterium | reverse complement strand
AGCACTCGACCGGTGGGGTGGGGGACAAGACCACGCTCGCTGTCGGCCCGATCGTCGCAGCCTGCGGCGTCCCCTTCGGCAAGATGAGCGGCCGCGGCCTCGGCCACACCGGCGGCACGCTCGACAAGCTCGAGTCGATTCCCGGCTTCCGCGTCGAGCTTTCGACCGAGGAGTTCCTACGCCAGGTGCGCGAGACCGGCCTCGCGATCGTGGGGCAGACCGGCGACCTCGTCCCGGCCGACAAGAAGCTCTACGCGTTGCGCGACATCACCGCGACCGTCGGCAACGTCTCGCTGATCGCCGCGTCGATCATGTCGAAGAAGATCGCCGCCGGCGCCGACGCGATCGTGCTGGACGTGAAGACCGGCGACGGCGCCTTCATGAAGACGATCGACGAGGCCCGCGTGCTCGCACGGACGATGATCGAGCTGGGCGAGCACGCCGGCCGCGAGGTCGTCTGCCTGATCAGCGACATGGAGCAGCCGCTAGGCCACGCCGTCGGCAACGCCCTCGAGATCCGCGAGGCCGTCGCGACGCTGCGTGGCGAGGGGCCGGCCGACCTGACCGAGCTGGTGCTCGTCGCCTGCTCGAAGCTGCTCGCGCTCTCCGACCTCGGCGTGGACGAGGCGGAGGGGCGCCGCTGCGCGGAGGCGGCGGTCGCCGACGGGTCGGCGCTCGCCGCCTACGAGACCTGGATCCGGGCCCAGGGCGGCGACCCGCGGCTGGAGGCTCTGCCCGTGGCTCCGGTCGTCGTCGACGTCGTGGCGCCGGCGGCAGGCTTCGTGACCCGGCTGGGCGCGATCGCCGTGGGCATGGCGTCCCTGCGCCTCGGCGCAGGGCGAGCTCGCAAGGAGGACAGCGTCGACCATGCCGTTGGCGTCGTCCTGGAGCGTAAGCGCGGAGATCACGTCGAGCCCGGCGATATTCTCGCCCGCGTCCACGCTCGTGACGCAGCGTCCGCGCAGCAGGCGGTGCGCGAGGTGCTCACGGCCTACGACTTCGGGCCCGCCGCGCCCGCTCCGCGCCCGATCGTGCTCGACGTGTTGCAGTAGCGGCGCCACCACCGTGCCCGAGCTTCCCGAGGTCGAGACCGTACGCCGCCAGCTCGAGCCGGCGCTCGTCGGCCGCAGCTTCACCGGGGTCGAGATCCTCGACCACCGCCTCGTCCAGCCACGCGACCGCGGCGAGGTGGCGGCAGAGCTGCTGGGGGAGCAGGTCGTCGCGGTCGGCCGCCGCGGCAAGTACCTGCTCGTGCGCTTCGCGAGCCGCCGCGCCCTCGTCGTGCACCTGCGCATGACCGGCGCCTTCCTCATCGGCGCGGCTGCCGCCGGTGGGGCCGACGGGCCCAGCGGACTCGCGGCGATCCCGCACCTCCGTGCGCTGCTCGTGCTTGACGACGGCGCCGCCGTCGCCTTCCGCGACGTGCGCCGCTTCGGAACCTGGACGCTGCTCGAGCCGGGGGAGCTGCGGCCGTACCTGGCCGCGCGCCTCGGCCCGGAGCCGCTGGGCGCGTTCTCCGCCGCCGATCTCGGTTCCAGGCTGGCCCGCCGCCAGGCCCCGATCAAGGCCGTCATCCTCGACCAGTCGACCGTCGCCGGGGTGGGCAACATCTACGCGGACGAGGCGCTCTGGCGGTCGCGAATCCATCCGCTGCGTCCCGCCGCCGACCTCGACGCCGCCGAGGTGCGCTCGCTGCACCGTGCGATCCGCGCCGCACTCGCTGTGGGTATCGCCCGTCAGGGCGCGACGCTGCGCGACTACCGTGCGCCGGACGGCTCGTCGGGCGGCATGCAGGACGAGTTCAAGGTGTACGGACGGGACGGCGAGCCGTGCCCGCGCTGCGGCCGCGCGCTGGCGAAGAGCCGCGTCGCGGGGCGTGGGACGCACTTCTGCCCGCGCTGCCAGCGCGCGCCGGCGGCCTGACCGGGCGGACGTGAACCAAGGCGGATTCGCAATCGTCGGGTCGGCCCGCTAGATTCGGCCCATGAAACTCCTGCCGAAGCGCTTCACCGCGTGGCGGCGCCGCGGCAAGGCCAGCGTCGCCAACGATCTCGCGTTCCTCTCACCCGAGGAGCGGAAGCAGCTCGGAACAGCCAAGGGCACCCGCAAGCCGGCCGCCAAGGGCGCCCGCAAGTCGGCCGCCAAGGGCACCCGCAAGCCGGCTGCCAAGAGCGGCCGCTTCGGCCGGTCGCGCTAGGCGCTACGCGGCGAGCAGGCGGTCGAGC
>JANXXF010000008.1 GCA_025350775.1 Actinomycetes bacterium | reverse complement strand
GCTCGACCGCGACCGCGGCGGCACGTTCGCCGTGACACTGGTCGGCGAGCACGAGGTGCGCCAGGAGTACCTGGAGAACACCAACGTTTTGCGCACCGTCTTCTCGGGACCGGACGGCGCCTTCGAGCTGATCGACTTCGCACCGCGCTTCCACGCGCACGAGCGTCAGTTCAAGCCGTCGATGCTCGTGCGCATCCTCAGGCCGCTGCACGGCAACCCATTGGTGCGCGTCCAGTGCCGTCCCGTCTACGACTACGGGCTGACGGTGGCGTCGTCGTGGCGTGCGTCGAACCACATCGAGTTCACCGGCCTACCCGCGCCCGTCCGCCTCACGACCAACGTGCCGCTTTCGTACGTCGAGCAGGAGCGGCCGTTCCTGCTCCAGCGCGACCGCCACCTCGTGCTTACCTGGGGCGAGCCGCTGGAGGCCGGCCTCGAGGAGACCGCGGAGCGTTTCCTCGAGCGTACGATCACCTACTGGCGCGACTGGGTGAAGCGGACGCGCGTGCCGCGCGACTTCCAGCGCGAGGTGATTCGCTCGGCGCTCGTACTCAAGCTGCATCAGTACGAGGACACCGGCGCCCTGCTCGCCGCCACGACGACGAGCCTGCCCGAGCATCCCGGCTCCGGCCGCACCTGGGACTACCGCTTCTGCTGGCTGCGTGACTCCTACTTCTCGCTCAACGCCTTCGAGCGGCTCGGCCACCCGGACGAGATGGAGCTGTTCCTCGTATACCTGCGCAACCTCGCCTACATGAGCCAGGGCACACTCGGGCCGGTGTACACGATCACTGGCGGTGCCGACGCCGAGGAACGGGAGCTCGACCATCTTGCGGGCTATCGCGGCGAGCGGCCGGTGCGCGTCGGTAACCAGGCGTTCACGCATGTGCAGAACGACGTCTACGGCGAGATGATCCTGGCGATCAGCCGGCTGTTGCTGGACGCCCGCTTCGCCGGCGAGCTGCCGGCGTCGCAGGCGGTGGAGCTGGTCGGGACGCTGCTCGCGCAGATCGAATCGAGGATGGAGGAGCCGGACGCCGGGCTGTGGGAGATCCGCGGCCAACGGCGGCTGCACTCGTTCAGCGTGCTGATGCACTGGGCGGGAGCGCGGCGCGCGGTGGAGATCGCCGAGGGGCTGGGCGACGCGGCGCTGGCGCGGCGAGCGCTGGCGGCGGCAGCACGGGCGAGGGTGGTGCTGGACGAGCGCTGCTGGAGCGAGGAGAGCGGCGCGCTGACGCAGGTCGCGGGCGAGCCGCAGCTCGACGCGGCGATGCTGCTCGCGCTGCACTTCGGCTTCTTCGAGCCAGGCGACCTGCGGGCCAGGAGTCATGTCGAGGCCATCCAGAGGTTGCTCGCAGTACCGGGCGAGTACGGGCTCCTGCACCGCTACACCGTGGCCGACGACTTCGGGCTGCCGGAAGCGGCGTTCCTGGCCTGCTCGTTCTGGCTGGTCGAGGCGCTGCAGCTGGTGGGGCTGGAGGACGAGGCACGCGACCTGTTTCAGAAGCTGCTCGGGCTGCACAACGGCCTCGGCCTCTACAGCGAAGACATCCTGCCGGCTACCGGCGAGCAGAGCGGGAACTTCCCGCAGACGTACAGCCACGTCGGCCTGATCAACGCGGCCTTCCGGCTCTCGCGCTCCTGGGACTGAGCGGGAGCACTGCGAGCATCCGGTCCGGCCGGCGCGCGCGTCACCCCGTCATGGGCGAAGGGCGTAGATCGCGTCGCTCGCCCGTCTTCCCATCCCGCCGATGACGATGACTTCGCCGGCGCCGGCGACCGCGACTGCCGCCGCGTCGGCGAGAGCGACGGGAAGCGTCGCCGCCCTGGCGACGGCGCCGCTCGCCGGATCGATCTTCAACACTGCTGCGAGCGGGTGTCCTGCGGCGTCGCTGCCGCCCACCAGGTAGAGGACGCCGCCGAGCGCAACGAGGGGCGCATGCGCGACAGGCGCGCGCAGGTGGCCGGCCACGCGCACAGAGCCGGTTGCAGGGTCGACCCGGTAGATCAGATCGCTCACGCCTGCGGTAGTCACGCCACCGACGATGTAGATCGACCCGTCGAGAGCGGCCACGCCCGCGTAGCGCAGCCCGGTGGGGAGGCGGGCGACGGTGGTGGTGCCGCCGCGTGCGTCGACGCGGGCGATCGCGCTCGCGAAGCGTGTCCCGGTGTAGCCGCCGGCCAGGTAGACGGACCCGCCGATTCGGGTCGCGCCGAGGTCGGACAGCAGTTCGGGCAGGTGCCCGGTGACACGGGTGGCTCCGGTCGCCGGATCGATGCGCACGACCGCGTCGGTCGAGCCGGCCTCGTTCCCACCGCCGTACAGCGTGACTGCCCCCGCCAAGAGGACGGCTGCGGCATCGTGGTTCCCCCCGGGGAGCACGCCGATGGAGCGCAGCCGGCGGGGAGCGCCCGCGAGCACCTGCCGCGACGAGCGATTGCCGACGAGACCACCCACGACCATCACCCGGCCGCCCGGCAGCGCCACCGCCGCCACACGCGCTGCGGGGCTCGGCAGCGAGCCGATCCGCCGGATCGACCCCGGCGTCGGTGCGGCCGACGCCGCGGCCGGCAGCGAGCGGGCCCCGGCGGCGACGGTTGCGGCAATGCGTCTGCCGGGGGTCGTGCCCGACGGCTGCGCTGGATGCCGGACGGCCGCCCAGAGGGGCGCGCCTGCCGCGCTGAGCGGGACGAAGTCCATGCCGTCGGGCGTGTTCAGGTAGCCGGCGCCGCTGCCAGCGACGTCGGTGTGCCCGTACTGCCAGACGATGCGGCGCGTGCGCATGTCGATCACGATCACGCGCTGCCGGAAGTCGTCGTTGACCGCGATCAACGCCCCGGGCAGCATCAGCGCGAGCGACGGGTGATCGAGCCGTCCCACTCCCGCGCGCGGTGCGTAGCGCCAGAGCGCACGCCCTGCGTGGTCGACGATCACGACCTGGCCCGGGTTGCTGTAGTCGGCCAGCAGGACACGCCCGCCGGTGAGCGGCTGCGGGTCGGAGGGGTAGCGGACAGGAACCTGGGCCGACCAGCGCAAGCTCCCGTCGGCGCGGAACTCGTCGACCCAGTGTCCGGGGATCTCGCTCACGAGGACGCCGCCGCCGATCAGCGGTGTGTCGCCGTTGACGGCACCGAGCGTGCGCGGGGGGTCGTGACGGCAGACGCCGGTCCTGCCGATCTGGCGGATGATCCGGTGGGAGCGCACCCAGATGACCCGGCAGTTGTAGGCGTCGGCGACGACGATCGAGCCGTCGGGCAGTGGATAGGCGTCGTCGGGGGTGTTGAGCAGCCCGGCCGAGGAGCCGCGAACGCCGGGCACTCCGTAGAGATGGATGCGCCGGTGCGTCTTGATGTCGATCTGGACGATCGTGTGCGCCTCCTCCTCGTTCGCCACGATCACCGTGCCCTGACGCCCGACGAAGGTGTCGTCGTTGAAGCGCAGACGGATGCCCTTTGCGAGGTCCTGCTTCCGCGGGAACCGCCAGAGCACCGTGTGCGCGGGATTGACGAGCAGGATCCGGTTGTTGCCGCGGTCGGCGATCAGCAGGGCGCCCGGGAGGGAGGCGTGAACCGGGATGCCAGGGGCAGCGGCCGCCGTCCGCGGTGACGCGGAGGCCGGGCGGGACGTCGGAGCGGGCGCGTCGGGGGCCGCGCTCGACACGCCACGCGTCAGCGCGAACGTCGATGCTGCAGCGGCGGCGCCAACCACTCCGAGCCCGGCGAGGGTCAGGAGCCGCCGCCTCCTTCTCCTCCTTCTCCCGCTGGCGGCTCGCTGCCGGCTCGCTGCCTGGAGCTCGACGCTCATGCGGCGCGCTTGGCCGGCGTGGACGGATGGCGTGACACGTGAATGAAGATGACCTCGCGGTCGGCCGGCAGGCCGTGGCGCGTGTCGAAGCCGAACTTCGAGCCCCCGTGCGCCTGCGGCAGGTTGTACTCGGCAACGTCGAAGTACCTGCCACCGTGAACTCCGGTCACGTATGCCACGTGGCCGAACGGCGGGGCCGCAGCCGGCCACACCGCGATCGCGCCGAGGGCTGGCTCCCGGTCGACGCGAAGGCCTGCGGCACGTGCCACCTCCGGCCAGTCCCAGGCGTCCATTTCGCCGGGGACGAACCAGTCGGTGCGCTGCCCGTTCGTCTCCAACGCCCAGGCGACATACGACGTGCAGTTGCACTCGTCCAGCTTCCAGCGGTCGACGACGTCGTCCACGCCGGAGCCCGGACAGTCGCGGGCATACGCGTACCCGCTCGTGACCACTGCCGCCGCGCGGCCGGCCGCCGGCTGCGGCGGACGTGCCGCGAACGCGTTGATCGAGAGCGCGAGCGCGGCCGCGCTGCCGACGACGAGCGCCGTCATGGAGCGACCGGAAGATCCTCTCACCATCACGCTCCTCACTGGAACCCGCCGGCCGGGCGCTGCGCTCGGCGTCCGATCATTGTACTCGGCCGCTTCACTGTCCAGCGGAGAGGCTCGTGACGACCACGGCGTGAGCCAGGCGGGTGACGCTCGCAGTGCCGAGGCGGCCGGCGGGGAGCTCGACGACGAACGCGGTCGCGCGCGGGAAGCGATGGCTCTGCCAGGTCACGGCGCTGCCGGGCTCTCTGGTGAGCGTCGCCACGCGGAGCCCGGCTAGGCGCGCAAAGCGCCGTTCCAGCAGCTTGCTCCCGCTCGAGTCGTCGACCAGGTCGAGGCTCTGGTGGAACCAGATCGAGACCGCGGGCCCCACTCGCTGCATGAGGGCGAAGGCAAGCCGGCTCTCCGCCTCCGACAGAGGCCGGCGACCGGAGAAGCGGCTGCCGACGAGCGGCGCCCACCGCCAGGGGAAGTTGCGGTTGAGGTCGACACCGTGCGCGTTGCCACGGGTGCCGGCCGCGGCGCCGTCCGGGTTGAGGTTCGGCACGATCCAGAGGTCGAGCTCCGCCGGTAGCGAGGCGTTGGCGAGCCGGTCGGCGACTGCTACGCCGGCGCACTCGTCACCGTGAACGCAGCCGACGACCAGGGCACCGAGCGGGCTGTCGAAGTCTCCGGTCTCGATCGCGATGATCGGCCGGCCGTCGACGGAGTGGCCGAGCAGGACGCTTCGGCGGCCGACCGGGTCGGCCCCACGGACTGACGCGGCCGCGTTGGCGCCCAGGATCGCGCCGAGCGCCAGCACGGCCGCCACGGCGAGGTACGGCTTCAGAGCGTCGCGTCCATGGCCTGAGTCTCCACCCTGTGACCTGAAGCGCGCCTGAACGTGCGAGGCTCTGGATCGCTGAGGGTCTCGCGTTGCGTCATGCTGCCCCTATGCAGCGCAGGCTGAGCCGTTCGCGAGGTTGCCGTTCGCGAGGTTGCCGAGCCGTCGCGGCCGTGCTGCTCGGGACACTCGCCGCCGCGGCCATCCTGCCCGCCGCGGGAGAGGCGGGCCGGGCGGGCCAGGCGGAACGGGCGGGCCGGGCGGGCCGGGCGGGGCTGCCTCCGTCGTTGCGCGGCAGCGAGGTGACCAGCCTGCCGACACGGGCGAAGCACGTCGCGCTGACCTTCGACGGCGGGTCGAACGACGGTGGCGCATTCTCGATCCTCCGTACGCTCGCCCGCGACCACGTCGCCGCCACCTTCTTCCTGACCGGCCGCTGGGCAGACACCTACCCGAGGCTCGCGCGGAGGATCGGCAGGACGTACCTCGTCGGCAACCACACGCTCGACCATCCGCACCTCACGCGGCTCGACACGAACGCAGTCCGCGGCGAGATCACAGCGGCCGCCAGGCTCATCCGCGCCAGGGCCGGGGTCGATCCGCTGCCGCTGTTCCGCTTCCCCTACGGTGACTCCGACGCCCGGACGATCGCGATCGTCAACAGCCTCGGCTACGTCGCTGTCCGCTGGACTGTCGACACCCTCGGCTGGGAAGGCAGAGCCTCAGGGGCACGCGCCGACCTCGTGCGACGTGTCCTCCGGCGGCTGCGGCCCGGCGCGATCGTGCTCATGCATCTCGGCCGAGGCCCGGACGGCACCACCCCCGACGCCGACGCGCTCCCGTCCCTGATCGCCGTGCTGCGGGCCCGGGGCTATGCCCTCGTCACGCTGGCGAGCCTGCGCGCGCGAGCCCGGGCAGGTGCCGGGTCGCGCTGACCCTCGCCGAGCCGACGGCGCCCGCCGGCTCGCTCACAACGAGCCGAGTGGCACGCGGCGTCCCTTGCCTGCCGAGTTCGTGGCGATCAGCTCGGCCCGCCAGCGGCCCGGTGGCACGGGGAGCGCGACGGCGCCCGCCGGGGCGTGCCGGCCGAGGTCTGTGGTGAGGACACGGGCGCCCTGGCGCAGGACGACGCGGAGCTCGAGCCAGGGAGTTCCCTCGTCCGTCGTCGTCCAGGCCACCCAGCGGCCGACGATCCGTGCCGACACGACGGGTGCTCGGAGGTCGTGGCGGACTTCCAGCGGCGGGAGCTCCAGCGTGGTGGCCAGACCGTTCACGGCGTGTGCGACGAGGGACGCAGGATGCAACCCGGGCGTTGTGTCGACTCCCGGCGTCCAGTCGAGCAGGCCCGCGCCGTGCGCGAACTCACCACGGGCGACGGGCTTGCCGTCGACGAGCAGCGCGACTGTGCTGCGCTTGGACACGCTGAACGCGACCGGGACGTCGTCGCGGTACCCGTCGGCGGGCACTGGGTAGGCGGCGGGGGACGGCGCGCCGGGCCCGAGCAGCGCCGGCTCGGTCTCGTAGCGGGTGAAGCGGTCGGCAGTGGCGGCCCAGACCGGGTCGCCGGTCTGCGTGCCGAGCTTCCGCAGCAGGTCGACGACGAACTGGTGGTATCCGGTGTCGGCCTCGGGGCCGGCGAGCGAGTAGAGCGACCAGGCGCCCGTGTCGAAGCGGGGCAAGAGCGTCATAGCGGCAGCCCGCAGCCGCGCGGCGAAGGCGGCCGCCGCCGGGTCGTCACCGTTTTCGGCGTACTCGGCGAGGGAGATCGCGGTCTGGAGCTGCGCGTTCAGGACGAGCTCCTTCGAGAACGAGTAGAGCTGAACCCACAAGCCCGCGGGGAGCTGAACCGTGAGCGAGGTCGCAGCCCGGTAGGCGGCGTGCGCCGCGTCGAGGAGGGCAGGGTCGCCGACGACCCCCACGGCGCGGGCGAGTGCCTGCGCCGCGACGGCCTCGGCCATCCCCGAGACCCACGGCGGCTTGCCCCTGTCGAACGGGAACCAGTACTCCCAGACGAGCCCGCCGTGGGCAGGCTCGGCGCGCGCGAGCAGCGCAACCCCGAGGCGTTCGGCGCCGTCGTAGTCGTGCCCCGAGACCAGGTTGTTGAGCGCCGCGAAGTTCGCCAGCGGATGGAAGCGGAAGCCCTGGCCGGCGAACCAGCGGTACACGACTCCGTCGGCAGCGGTGACGTCGGTGCGCGTCGTGGGGATCGGTGAGGCCGACAGCCGCTCGACGTTGAGCGCGAGCGTCGAGAAGAGGGTGAGGGTACGCGGCGCGTCGAAGAGTGGGGCCGCTGCCGCAAGGTCGCCGATGAGGGTCATGAGAACGGCTGTCCGTAACGGCGGCAGCGTGGGCGCGACGCTGACCGCCCCGCTCAGCATGCTGCGGTAGCGGGCGGCGTCGACGGGGTTGACGCTCCCGGCCGCCACCGCGTTACGGAGCCCGCGTTTGACGGCTGTGGCCGCAACGGCGAGCGTGGCCGCAGGGGAGTCCGTCGCGGCGGTGCGGACGTCGGCAGCTCCAGCCGGCCCGCCGAGAGCCAGGACGGCGACGGCGACGGCGGCGACGGCGACTGCCGCGCGCACGCCGACCGCGCGCACGCCGGCCTCGGAGAAGTAGCCGACCTGCGGTGTCGTCGCGTGGTGCACTCGGTCGAGGGTAGCGGGGCGGCTCGGGCGCGCAGTCGCAACCCGAGCTCCCGGGCGCTGCGGCCGGCGGGCGGCCCGGTCGCACGGCGGCCGGCTACGCAAGTGGCAGGGCGATCTCGAAGCGGGCGCCGGTAGCAGCAGCGGCCGCTTCGATGTCGCCGGAGACGCTGCGGGCGAGCCGGCGGGCGAGCGCCAGCCCGAGCCCGGCGCCAGGTGTTGCAGCGGAGGCGCTGCCGCGGCTCCCGGGCTCGAAGATCGACTCTCGCTCGGCGGCGGTGATGCCGGGGCCGTCGTCCTCAACCTCGATGACGACGTGCGTGCCGCGGCGCGTAACGGTGAGGACCACGTCGGCCTGCCCGTAGTGGCAGGCGTTCTCGACGACGGGCTGGAGGATCCGCTCGGCGAGGTCGGCGTCGATGCCGACCCGGATGGCGCCAGCAGGGGGCGCCAACGTGATCGTGATGCCGAGCCGCTCGGCGAGCGGCGCACACGCCGCCGCCACCTCCTCGACGACGGCGAGGGCGTCGGCGGTGCCGCGCGGGCTGCCTGCTTCCGCGCGGGCGGCGGCGACGAGCGCGTCAACGGTGCGGGCGAGCTTGCCGGCGCTGCCGAGGATCTGCTCGAGCGACGCCCGGTACTCCGCAGGGTCGCGCTCGCGACGCAGCGCGAGCTCGGCTTCGGCGATGAGGCCGGCGAGCGGCGTGCGCAGCTCGTGGGAGAGCTCGGCCGAGAACCGCTGCTCGTGGCGGAGGCTTGCTGCGACGCGCTCCAGAAGAGTGTCGAGCGTTGCGGCGAGCTCGGTCAGCTCGTCGTGGGGATCGCCGAGGGCGAAGCGGCCGGCCGGGTCATGCTCGCTCCAGTCGGCCGCCTGGCGCGTCATCCGGCGAACCGGGCTCAGCGAGGCGCGCAACAGCCACCAGGCGGCGGCTGCGACGAGCAGGACGACGAGCGCTGCGAGCAGGAGGGAGGCGACCAGCGCGGTCTTGCGCGTCTGCTCGTACGGCGCGAGCGATACCTCGGTGACGACGGTTCCCACGCGAGCGCCCTTCACCACGACCGGCTGCGAGAAGAGGCGGACGTCGGCGTCCGGGATGTCGACGAAACGGGCAGGGCCGCCGGTGAGAGCGCGAGCCGCAGCGGTGACTGCTGCCGGCGCGAGCGGTGACTCGATTGCGCCGGCTGCCGTGAAGATCCAGACGCGCGAGCCGCCCACGCGCGCCGCATCGTCCGCAGTCTCGCGCGGGACGATCGTGCCGTTCGTGATCTGGACGACGTCGAGCTCGGCCGAGGCACGCGAACGCGCAAGGCTGTCGGCGCCGCGGTCGAGTTCCCCGGCGAGCAGGACGTTGAAGCCGACGATGGCTGCAGCGAGCGCCGCCCCGGTAAGCAGGACGACTGCGAGCCAGAGGCGGAGGCGGAGGCCGGCGCGCTTCACGCGATGCGGTAGCCGACGCCGTGGACGGTGTCGAGCGTGGGCGCAGCGGGGAGCGCGCGCAGCTTGCGCCGCAGGCGTGCGATGTACGCGTCGAGCGTGTTGTCGTGGACGACGGCGCCGGCCGACCAGCCGGCGCGGACGAGCTCGCGGCGGCGGATCACGTTGCCGGGCTCGGCGAGCAGGCGGGCGAGCAGCCGGAACTCCGTGGGCGTGAGGCGCTGCTCCTCGCCACCGCACGCGACGGTGTGGCGGATCGGGTCGACGCGCAGGCCGCGCCCTTCGACGGCGACGTCGGTGCCGGCCCGCCGCAATGCCACGGTCAGGCGGGCGACGAGCTCGGCGAGCGCGAACGGCTTCGTGACGTAGTCGTCGCCGCCCGCATCGAAGCCGGAGAGCCGTTCGGCCAGGGAGTCGCGCGCGGTGAGGAAGATGACGGGCGCAGTCATGCCCCGCGCCCGCAGGGCCTGGCAGAGATCGCGGCCATCGGCGTCGGGGAGGCCGATGTCGACGATCAGGGCGTCCGGGGCGAAGTCGTCGACCCGAGCGAGGAGCTGCGCTCCGTCGCGGGCACCTTCCACGTGGAAGCCTTCCTCGGTAAGGCTGCGCGCGAGCACCGAGCGCAGCTCGGAGTCGTCCTCCACGATCAGGATGCGTGCGCCGTTCATCTCAGCGGAGTATGCGCGTCACTCCTCGCGCAGGATCGCGCCCAGTGGCAGCCGCCGCAGCAGGCGGGTGCCACCGATCGCGACGATCACCGCGCCGGCCACCGCTGCGCCGGCAAGGGCGCCGAGGAACGGCCAGGGCACGGCGAGCTGGTCGGGGGGCGGGTCGAACACGTGCTGGAGCATCGCGACGAGCATCTCGGCGAGCAGCCAGCCGAGCAGCGCAGCGAACGCAGCGGCAGCGACGAGCACGAGGCCGATCTCGCTCCAGATGAACGCGGCGATGCGATGAAGCGGCGCTCCTAGCGCAGACATCGTCGCGAGCTCCTGGCGGCGCTCCGCGATGCCGACGGCGGTGAGCAGTGCCAGTGCGAGTGCGGCGAGTGCGAGCGCGAACGCCTCTTCGATGCGGGAGATGCCGCGGAGGTCGATCGTCGTGATCGAGCTGACGGTCTGTGCGGTCTGCGTGCGAATGTTCTTGACCGAGGTGCCGGCGGTGAGCGTGGCCGCTGACAGGCGGCTCGCGACAGCGCGCTCGTCGCCGCTCGCTCGCGCGAACACGACGTTTGGCCCGGGCTCACCGGTGACTGCCGTGAGGTAGCCGAGCTCCGCGACCATGAACGAGTCGTGCGGGGCGGAGGGGAACTCGCGGACGATGCCGGCGACATGGAAGGGGACGATCGCGAAGCGGCCCGTGTGCCGGTCGAGCACGCGTAGGCGGAGCAGGTCGCCGATGTGCAGCGAGTAGTCGGTGATCGTCTCTTTCGAGACGAGAACGCCGTCGTGGCGTGCTGCGAGCCGGGCGACCGAGGCTCGACCGCTCCCTGCCTCGAAGTACGAGTCGCGCAGAGTAGTCGCTCCGCCGATCGAGGCCGGGTCGACGCCGAAGATGTCCTGGAGGTCGGGGCCGACGTAGGCGTACGCATGGAGCACCGGGGAGGCGGCGCTCACGCCCGGCAGCGATCGCGCCGTCTGCAGGACACGGAAGCGGTCGATGGCGCCGGCCGGTGCGGTGGCGACGACATCCGCGCCGAGCGTCAGCTCCGCGTCGATCCGTGCCTGCCTGTCGTAGGTGGCCGAGAAGAGCGCGAGCTCGACACCGAAGGCGAGGAGCAGGCCGACGAGGAGCAGTCCGCGGTTGAGGGCCGGGCCGCGCCGCGAGGCGCTCGCGAGCAGGAAGAACCGCCACCCGGGGCGGCCGCGTGCGGCGATCCGGGCTACGGTGCCGAGGAGCCGGCCGCGGAGCCGGAGAACGAGCAGGGCGGCACCGACCCAGAGCAGTGCCGGTGCCAGGAACATGTAAACCGACAGCGACAACGTTGGGTTGGAGTCCGGGTTGACGACGGCGGAGAAGCCGGTGCGCACCGTCAGCCAGTAGACGAAAGCCGAGCCGCCGAGCGCGATGAGGTCGAGCCAGAGGCGCTGCCAGAGCGGTCGCACAGGGCGGGTCGGCTCGAGCGTCGTGCCGCGCAGCGCGGGAAGCATCGCTGCGACCCGTGCGGCGAACGCGCCGATGACCGCGACGCCGACGCAGATCCCGGCTGCAGCTCCGATCCGGCCGGCCGCTGTGGGGCCGCCGATCACCCACTCCACGCTGCCAAGGGCGATGGCGGTCGCCAGCCCGCCGGCGACGATCCCGAGTACGGCTGCTTCCACGGCCGCCATCGCGAAGAGGGCGCGGGTGTCGGCGCCGCGGGCGCGCAGTAGCAAGATCTCGCGGCGGTCGCGCTCGACGGTGCCGAGTGCGGCGAGGTAGGCGAGACCCAGCGCAACGATCGCACCGGGGAGGGCGAGCATGATGAAGAGGGCCTCGGCGTAGAGCGCGTCGCCGGCGGCGGCCGAGAGCCGGTCGGAGAGGTTGTCGACGAACTGCACCTCGCCGGGCAGCGAACGCTCGACGCGATTGCGCAGGCGTGTCGCGGTAGCGAGGGCGTGGCTCGGGCTCCCACCGAGCGCGCCGGGGTCGACCTGCGCCTGCACCTGCCACTGGACTCCCTCCAGGTTTCCGGCCGCGAGCCTCGCGAATGTCGCGAACGGCAGGATCGCGACGTTGGCGGGCGGCTGAGCGGGTGCCGGGCCGAGCAGCGGGTCGAGCGGCTGGAAGAGGGTGTCACCGGCCGAGACCGCGACAACGCCGGAGACGCGGAAGCTCCGCCGCCGGCCCGGTGCGAGCGCGAGTGCGACGGTGTCGCCAGGCTGCGCCTGGAGGGTCGCCGCGAGCTGCTGGTCGAGGACGATCTCGCCATCGCGCAGCGTCCCGCGCAGAAACCGGAACGTCGGGAGGTGCGCGAGGTAGTCGGGCGGCACCGCGAGGACCGATCCGGCACCGGCGGCAATCGCCCCCACGGCTGCCTGGTGTACGACTCCCGTGAACCGGGCGGTGGCGACCGGGGATGCCTGCGCGACGCCCGGCTGGCGGGCGACGTCCGCGGCGACGCGAGAGGCTGCGTGCGCGGATCCGACCGGCCCCTGCCAGTCGAGCGGGACGCTGCGCACCGCGAGCCCGGTCATCGTCCGCTGCGCGTGGCCGATGAAGAGCACCATCGCGCCGACGAGCGCCGCTGCTGCCGCGAGCGCGAGCAGGCGAATCGCCGCACGCGCCGGGGCGCGGGCAAGGGAGAGCAGCGCGAGGCGGGCGAGCGAGCTCATGCGTCAGCGCTCGAGATGATGCGGCCGTCGTGCATCACGAGAACTCGGTCGAAGCGCGCGGCGACGTCGGAGTCGTGGGTGGCGAGCACGAGGGCGAAACCGAGCTCGCGCTGGAGCGCGTCGAGGAGGTCGAGCACCCGCTCGCCCGTGTCTCCGTCGAGGTGCCCGGTCGGCTCGTCGCAGAGCAGGAGAGCGGGTCGCTGGGCGAGGGCGCGCGCGATTGCGACGCGTTGCTGCTCACCCGCCGACAGCTCGGAGGGGAGGTGCCGTGCCTTTGCCTCGAGGCCGACGAGGCCGAGCAGCCCGGTCGCGGTAGCGGGGTCTGCGCCGGATGCGAGCGCCGCGAACGCCACGTTCTCGCCCGCGTCGAAGTGGGGGAGCAGGTTCGAGCCCTGGAAGACGATGCCGATCCGGCTGCGCAGGAGCCGTCGCGCCCTGTCGCTTAGCGAGCTCGACGAGGTCAGCACGGACGGGTTCGCGCGCCACTCCACCGACCCCGACGTGGGCTCGACGATCGCGCCGAGCACATGCAGCAACGTCGTCTTGCCGGAGCCCGACCGGCCAACGATCGCGAGGCGGGCCCGTTCCTCGACGCCGACGCTCACATCGTCGAGGGCCCGTACCCGCACGGCGCCTTCGCCGTGGACGACCGCAACCCGGTGGCAGGCAACCACCGTCATGCGGTGCGACCGTCCCTGATCTCGATCACCCGGTCGGCCCGCCCGGCGACACGGCCCGCGTGCGTGACCACGACGACTGTCGCTCCGCCTTCGCGGAGGCGTTCCAACGCATCCAGAACGCCACTCTCGCTTGCCTCGTCGAGCTCGGCGGTGGGCTCGTCGGCGAGCACGAGCCGGGCTCCGCGGGCGGCCGCGGCGGCGACCGCGACGCGCTGCTGCTCGCCCCCGGAGAGCGCCTGCGGCCGCCGTCCGGCGGCCGACTCCAGGCCGAACTCCGCCAGCGACTCGAGTGCTCGCTGCCGGCCCGCCTGCCTGCCCGTCCCCTTGCCTGCCAGCCGCATCGAGAGCGCGACGTTCTCGGCCGCCGTGAGGGATGCGACGAGATTCCCGCGCTGGAAGACGACTGCCACGTCGCGTGCCCGATAGCGGGCCAGCGCCGCCCCGGTCAGGCGCACCAGCGACTGGCCGAAAGCACGGACGTCGCCGGCAGAAGGTACGTCGAGCCCGGCCGCGAGCCGCAACATCGTGCTTTTGCCGGAGCCGGACGGACCGACGACCGCGACCAGCTCGCCTTGCTCGACCCGCACGTCGAGGCCGCGCAGCGCCACCGTCTCGGCCTCGCCTGCGCCGAAGATGCGAAACACGTCGCGCAGCTCCAGTGCGCCGACCGTCGGCGCCTGCCTTTCGTCCGGCTCCCGGTAGAGGCTCGTCATCGCCAGCGGAAGCTGTCCGAGATCAGCCGGAACGCATCGACGTTGTCGACGCCGACCGGCGTCGAGAGGTCGAGGGTGGCCACCCGTCCCTTACTCCCGAGCTCGTACCGGTCGGTCGTGATCGTGAGGCGCTTGCCGGTGACGGGGTCGGGCGGCCCGACCGACGTGAACGTCAGCTCGACGGCCATGCCGCCGCCGAGCTTCAGCGTCCGTACACGTCCGGCAGCGCTGGCGCCGCGGATGGCACGGACGTCGGCTACGACCGTTGCCGGCGTTGGGGCCGCACCGGCCGCAACCGCGACGCGGACGGCGTTGCCACGGTCCCTGAACGAGATGGCCGCGCCGTTGCCGGTGCGCGCCCAGCCCTCCGGGTAGCGGATCGACCAGCGGCCG
Organism: Actinomycetes bacterium; assembly: GCA_025350775.1. GTDB lineage: Bacteria > Actinomycetota > Thermoleophilia > Gaiellales > Gaiellaceae > CANFDS01. The sequence goes on along the minus strand of JANXXF010000008.1, from coordinate 262 downwards.
GCGGTGCTCGTGTAGCGCAGGAACACCTGGTTGTCCGGGATGTCGCCGCCCCCGTTCGCAGCGCGTGGCGCCAGGCTCGCCGCGGCCGCAGTGCCCGGAGCGACGAGGACAGCGGCGGCGATCAGCAGTGCGAGTCTCATGCCGAACATCGTGCTCTCTGTCGCGTGAACGCGGCCTGAACAGGACATCCTGCCCGGGCAGCCGTTCATGCGGCGTTCAGGCGCGGCAGGCCACTCTTGCCGTCATGATCGTCACCCGCGAT
>JANXXF010000006.1 GCA_025350775.1 Actinomycetes bacterium | reverse complement strand
CACCGCGGGCGTCCCACTCGCCGAGCACCCCCACCGGCGGCAGCCCGGCACAGACGTCGAGCACCGTCACCGGCGCGCATGCAGGCCCGCCCCGGCCCGGCGCCCCCGCCGCCAGCACCGACCAGCACGACAGCGCCGCGTCGTCGAGATGGGGCGACACGATGAGGGCAGCTGCCACGAGACCCCAAGCATAGGCTGCCCGACGAGAAGAGCCTCTCGCGGGGCCCTGAGTGAGCCTGCTCGTAATGCCTATGCGGATGAAAGGACTTGAACCTTCACGGGGTTACCCCCACACGGACCTGAACCGTGCGCGTCTACCAATTCCGCCACATCCGCGCGGGCCGGAAGTGTAGCGCGGGAGCGTCGGCTCCGACACGGTTACGGGGCGCTACCATGGTTCCCCTTGCGGAAGGGCGCCCTCCTCGTGCTTGCCGTCGTGCTGGCCGCCCTCATGGCGGCGGGTGCTGCCTGGGAGTCGACGGCCGCCGCGCCGGCTGTCGAGGTGGTCGTCGAGCTCGCGTCACCTCCGCTTGCCAGCGCAGCCGCAACGGCCGCGGGGCGCACCACACAGGCCTCAGGCAGCCGCACCGCCCGGCTCGACCTGGCGTCGGCGGCGAGCCGCGCCACCCTCACCCGCATCCGCCGCGAGCAGGCGACCCTCGAGCGGCGCATCCGCGCCGCCATCCCGAGCTCCCGCGTCCAGTGGCGGTACGAGATCGTGCTCAACGGCCTCGCCGTCGTCGTTCCGGCCGACCGCATCGCCGCGCTCGAGCGGATCGCCGGCGTCGCCCATGTCACCCGCTCGATCGCGTACCACCGGCAGCTCGACACGGCGCCCGGCGTGATCGGCGCCCCCGGCCTCTGGGGCAGCGACCTTGCTGCCACCGGCCAGGGCGTCCGCATCGCCATCCTCGACGACGGCATCGCGGTCGACCATCCCTTTTTCTCGCCGGACGGCTTCACCGCCCCCGCCGGGTTCCCGCGCGGAGCCGCCGAGTTCACCAGCGCAAAGGTCATCGTCGCCCGTGCGTTCCCGGCCGCCGGGGCGACCTGGAAGTACGCGGGAACCCCGTTCGACCCCGAGAACTCCGAGCACGGCATGCACGTCGCCGGCATCGCCGCCGGCAACCATGACGTCGCCGCCAACGTGGGCGGCCAGAAGCGCACGCTCTCGGGGGTCGCGCCCGGCGCCTACCTCGGCAACTACAAGGTGCTGACGACACCGACACCGGGCTTCGGGCTCGACGGCAACGCACCCGAGATCGCCGCTGGCATCGAGGCCGCCGTCAAGGATCGCATGGACGTGATCAACCTCTCGCTCGGCGAGCCCGAGATCGCCCCGGAGCGCGACCTCGTGGTACTGGCGCTCAGCGCTGCCGCGCGTGCCGGCGTGATCCCCGTCGTGGCCGCCGGCAACGACTTCGACGTCGTCGGCTACGGCTCTGTCGACTCGCCTGGCAACACGCCCGCGGCGATCACCGTCGCCGCCGCCACGAAGACCGGGCTGATGGCCGACTTCTCGTCCGCCGGGCCGACGCCGATCTCGCTCCAGCTCAAGCCCGACGTCACCGCACCCGGCGTCAATATCTACTCCTCCTATCCCACCCGAGAGGCGTCGTGGAGCTCGCTCTCGGGGACGAGCATGGCAACGCCGATGGTCGCCGGCGCGGCCGCGTTGCTGCGCCAGCGCCACCCCACCTGGACGGTGCAGCAGGTCAAGTCGGCACTCACGAGCACGGGTGACCCCACCTACGAGGCCTTCCCGAAGAAGCTGGAAGCGCCGCCCACGCGCGAGGGCGGCGGCATGATCGATCTCGAGCAGGCAGACAAGCCGCTCGTGTTCACCCGGCCCACCAGCGTCTCGTTCGGGTTGGTCGCTCCCGGCGCGACCGTCGTGCGTACCGTCGACGTGACCGATGCCGGCGGCGGCGCCGGCGAGTGGCTGCCGGCCCTTCAGTTCATGCAGTCGAGCCCCGGCGTTCGCCTCGCGCTACCGGAGAAGATCTCGGTGCCAGGCAAGCTGACGATCTCGCTCAGCGTCACCGCCACGGCGGTTGAGGGCGAGGCTAGCGGCTTCGTCGTGCTGACGAGCGAGAACGCGGCCCGCCGGATCGCCTTCTGGGTTCGCGTCACGCGGCCACGGCTCGGGTCGGAGCCGCACGAGACGATCACGAAGCCTGGCGTCTACAGCGGCAACACGCGTGGCAAGCTCCCGTTCGTCTCAACCTATCGCTACCCGGATGCGGGGCCGGCCCTCGGCATCCCGACGGTGCTCCCCGGGCCCGAGCAGATCTTCCGCGTACGGGTCAGCGGCAAGCCCGCGAACTTCGGCGTGGTAGTCCTGTCGAAGGCGAAGGGCGTCGACGCGTATCCCCGCGTCGTCGTGGCCGGCAACGAGAATCGGCTGACCGGCATGGCCGGCCTCCCCGTCGACCTCAACCCGTACCGCAACCAGTTCGGCGCGGCAGTGCCGGTGGCAGGCGCGCTGCGGCCGCTGCCGGGCTTCTACGACATCGTGTTCGACACGCCGAGCGCCGCGCGCTCCGGCCCGTTCACCTTCCGCTACTGGGTCAACGACGTCACGCCGCCCGCCGTGCGCCTAACCACGCCTACCGTGACGACCGCTCCGAACGCAACGCTGGAGCTGCTGATCACGGACGCTGGCTCGGGCGTCGACCCCGCCGCGCTCACGGTGATCGTCGACGCCAACCAGGCCGACGTCACCTACGACACGACGACGGGCAAGACGACGGTGAAGCTGCCGCCGCTCGCCGCGGGGGCACACAAGCTCTCCGTCTCGGTCGCCGACTTCCAGGAGACGAGGAACATGGAGTCCGTCCCCGGCGTGCTGCCGAACACGACGTCGTTCGCGACCACCTTCACCGCCCGCGCGAGCTAGAGCGCCGGTGGCCGCGCGGCCGCGGGTAGCCGCGCGCCTGTAGCTCCCGCCGGGGCGACCTCCTAGCGGTCGCGGTCGGCGTCGCGGTCGAACGTCGGCAGGCGCTCGAGGTCGCGGCGGACGCTCGCGACGAAGTCGTCGGCATCGCTCGCGGCGGCGGCCCGCGCGTCCGGCGCAGAGCCGCCGCCCGGGATGACGCGGAGCTTCGACTTGCGGCGGGCACGCTCGCGGCTGTGCCTGGTGCCGGGCTCCCTGCCGAGCTGCCGGGCGAGGCGCGGCCACTCGGCACCGACCACGACCACGGCGGCAGCGACGAGCAGGACGAGCGAGAGCGGGCTCACGCAGCGATTGTAGACGGCCGCCGGCCGGCGCCGCCCCGCCGCCCTCACACTCGCCATGATGCCATCCGACACGCCGCGACCTGCTGGTGCCAGGGCCGGCCCGGTGCTCGCCAGCCGGCCAGGAGGTGCTCGCAAGGCGTCAGGACGCATCGCACTCGCCGTCTTCTCTATTCTCGTAGCCATGCTGGCACAGGCCGAAGCGTGAGGCGCACCCCCGTCCCCGCCGCGGCAGCCC
>JANXXF010000491.1 GCA_025350775.1 Actinomycetes bacterium | reverse complement strand
GACCCGTACACGCAGCACGTCGGCCTTGGGCAGCTGCACCGTGAGCACGCGCACACCGTCGGGCTGCGTGTCGAGCTTGGGCGCGCCGGCCGGGCCTTCCTGGAACGGCGCTCCCGGCTCGACCAGGCGCAGCAGGAACGGCCGGTAGTCGGGCCAGGCGGCGCCGGGCTTCGGCGAGAAGTCGACGAAATAGGGCAGCCCGTCGGTGCCCGGGAGCCCCTGTAAGGCGGCGCCGCGGGTGAGCGGGTCGGGGAGGTAGGGCACCACGTCGAGTGCCTGCGGAATGAAGAAGGTGCCCTCATCGACGCCGTCGCCACTCGACAGCGGGTCGTTCGGGTCGAGCTGGCCGAGCGACGCGAGCGAGATCGCCTCACGGGCGACGATCCGGTCGTACCAGGCCTTGTCGATCCCGGCCGGCTTGCCCGGGCCGAGCCGCAGGTCGAAGAGGCCGTGCTCCTCCGCCTGGCGCTGCCACGTCCTCGCCGGCACGACCTGGCGATCCTCCGCCGCCAACGGCTGGAGCTTGTAGTTGGAGCGCAGCACGAGCCGCTCGTTCGACTCGCCCTCGGTGCGGGCGTGCCGCATCACGACGTCCGGCGACTGCACCGGCTCGAAGCGGCGGAAGTCGACGGAGGCGACGATGTCGTGTTCCTCGGGCCCGGCTGCCAGCGCCTCGGGCACGCTGTTGCCGGCGAGGTCGGCGGCGCGCATGCGCACCCGGTACTCGCGTCCGAAGCGCAGCCGCGGCAGCGACTTCGGGGCCGCCGTCAGGTCGAAGACGAGCGGGAAGGGCGGGGCCGCCGGCACGAACGAGTCGTCCAGCGCGTCGCTGTTGTTGATGAGGCGACCGGGCTGGTCTGCCGCCAGGCTCCAGCCCAGCCAGCGGAAGATCGACTCGCCCAGGTACATGTCACCCGTGGCTTTGGCCCCGGAGTCGGTGACAGGCACGACGGTGATCGCGCCCTCGTCGCCGGCGGGCACGTCGACGTCGTCGACGTTGAGGAATTTCACCTTGCCGGCCCGCCTGGTCAGCGAGTGCCACTGCTTCGACACGTCGTCCCAGATGTCGACGTAGTAGCCGCGCGTCACGTCCTCGGCGTGCAGGTACTGCTCCGGCTGCGTCGCGGCCACCGCCAGCGACATGACTGGCTCGACGTGCTTCTTCATGCGCGCGAACGCCTTGCCGAGCTGTGCCGCATGATCGACGCGCGCCACCGCGATGCCGCCGGTGCGCAGCGACGGCACGGTCGCGGCGTCGGGCGTGTCGTCGGTCTGCATCTTCTTGCCGAGCTTGGCCGAGCGCGCCGAGTTGAGGTTCTTGAGCGCGGCGCCGTCGGGATCGATCTGGACGATGCTGAAGCGCGACGGGTCGCCGAGCAGGAGTTGGCCGCGCTTGAGCTCGCCCGGGTCGAGCGGCGTCGGCAGGAACGTGGTGCTGGAGATCGTGCACATCGTCCACGGCGTCGAGTCGCTGCTGTTCGCGCCAGGGGCGGGCATCCACGATGGCAGCACACGCACCCTGTCGGGCACGCTCGCGGAGTCGCGGAAGCCGTCGAGCTCGAGATCGATGACGACGCCGAGCAGCCGCTGCAGCGCCGGATGGCCGCCCGCCATGGCGAGCATCTGGTGGAAGTCCGGTACGGGCGGCGCGATCGGCTCCTCCGGGTCGAAGTCGGCGCGCGTGTAGAAGCGCTCCACCGCGAGCATGTCCTTCGCCCCTGGCGCTGTGCCGTCGCGGAAGACATTCGCCTTCACGATCAGCCCGGTCGCCGGGTCGACAAAGCCGGTGTCGCGGGCGGTGTCGAGCTGATTGACGAGTGCCCGGCGCTCCTTCTCGTCGCCGTCGCCGGCGAAGGCGATGTCCTGGAACAGCGCGATCATCTGGTCGAGCGGCAGGTGCTCGGTCGGGGACGTCTGAAGGATGTGCTGGTAGCGCGACTTGAGGTAGTCGACGACGCGGCCGATCGGATACGAGATGATCGGCCCGTCGGGGATCTTGATGTCGCGGCCCTTGACGAGGGTCGTCGCAGCGAAGAGCCCCTGCCAGTACCTCGACGCAGCGTCGGGCACGGTCACTCGGGTCGGGGTGCGCACGACGCCGCCGCCGAAGTCGACCTGGAGCTGCACCTGCGCCAGCTTCGCCGGCCAGTCGAGGAAGTCCGGAAACGAGCCGAGGACGCCGTCGCTCCCGCCGGTGTCGAGCCGCGGTGCGACGTGCACCGACAGCACCAGCTTGTTGCGGGCCGGCTGAGCGAGCTTCGGCAGCGCCGTCCAGAGGATCGTCTGCTTGTTCACTTACGCTGCCTCCTCGGCGAATGCGTCGCAGTACTCGTTCCAGGCGCTCGAGAGGCTCTCGCCCGGCAGCGCCGCGGGCAGGTCGGCCGGCATGAAGTCGGCGAAGCTGGGGTCGCCCGGCGCGTTGCCGAACTGCTTCTTGATCGTCGCGTGCAGGGTGGCGTGGAAGATCAGCACGCGCACCTCGAGCTCGAGGTCGGCCTTGCCGACGACCTTGTCCCGCTCCTTCCCGTTGACGGTCACCGACTTGTAGGTGAGCGACAGGTTCAGCTCCATCGAGATCGAGACGATTGCGAGTACGCTGAGCTCGCCGCCCATCCGCACGTACGCGGTGAGCACGACGGTGTCGACGTGCTTGTCCTCGTCGTGGGCGTACTTGAAGTAGACGCCGCCCATCACGTGGATGCCGCCGCTGGCGATCCCGATGTCGAGCGAGATGTTGGCGCCGAACTCGAGCGCAGCCTCGACCAGTTCGACGCCGTCGGTGCCGACCGCGAGGCCGAAGAAGCCGCCGCCGCCGAACATCGAGACCGCGATCACGAACGGATCGTGCTTGCTGGAGAAGTCGAAGCGGACTCGTGCTGGCTTGCCGCTGAACGGGATGTTGACGCTCGCGCCGAAGCGCATGTTCGACAACGAGAAGACGCCGACCTGCAGCGACGGGATAGGCGCGTCGAAGGCAGCCTTGATGCCGGTCGGCGTCAGCTCGATCGCCGGGCCCGAGCCGCCGTCGCCGACGTTCATTAGGTCGGCAAGCTTCTTCACGAACTTGAGGACGCCCGCGTAATCGACGTTGGCGATGTCGACATCGACGTGCGGCTTCTTGCCCGTCTTGGACGTGAACCTGAGGTAGTTGAAGTCGAGGATGATGAACTCGGCAGCGCCATCGCCGAGCAGGTGCAGCGTGAAGTGCTTGAGCTTGCCCTCGACGTCGTAGGTCGACTTCTTCGGGTCGTCGAGGCGCGCGATCAGGTGCGCGTCGATCGTCAGCTTCGCGTTGCCGTGCGGCTCGAAGATGCCCGCGTCGTCCTTGACGAGCTTGGTGTGGTCGAGCTCCCAGTGCAGCTTCGTCTCGATCCGGTCGGGGAACGAGTGCTGGAGGAGCTTCATCACCTCGGGCGGCATGCTGCCGTCGGCCTGCGGCACGACCCCGATCTCGTCGACGATCACCGAGAAGAGATCGAGCCCACCCATCATCTTTGCGCCGTCGAGGAACGACTTGGGCACGAGCTTGCCGGCGTCGATGTTGTCCGCGTCGCCGACCGGGCCCAGGCGCCGCGAGAGCCCCTGGATCGAGATGTTCGGCGTCGCTGCGCCGCCTGACTTGTCGGCGCCGAAGCCGAGCGCCTGGCTCGCGGGCAGCCCGGTCGCCGGGTCGACGATGCGCGCGAAGACCTCGCCCGCCTTCGCGCCCGCGGCGGGGAAGCCGTTCTTGAGGAAGTTCAGGTCGTACGCGACCGATGGGCCGACGCTCGTGCCCGAGACCTGCTCGGCTGCGGAGAGCCGCGTCTGGGCGCGTGACAACGTCGGGTGGAACGGCGGCTGATCGGCCGCGATGAACGGGTTCGCGACCCCGGGCACCGCCGGCGGTGGCATGGGGTTGTCGGCGCCGAACAGCAGCGTCTTCACCTGGATGGTGGTGTCGCCCTTCTTCACGCTCGTCGCGATCGAGACGCGCTGCCCCTCGAGATTGGCCGTGCGCACCGCCGCGCTCGAGTAGGCGTACGTGTCGACGAGCTTGACCATCTTCGGCGCCACGAGCGGGTTCAGGCTCGTCCAGTCGTAGGCGATCGTCTCGTCGACGAACACTGCCGGCACGGTGAACTCGATGCGCTCGTGCGCCCAGTCCTCACCCACCATGTGGAAGAGGAACGGCTTGCCGACGACGTTGGGGACGAAGCAGCGGGTGGCGCTGCCGACGATCGGGTCGAAGCTGACGGGCGCGTCGATGTTGGGCGTGACGCGCGTCGTGATGCGGACGTTGCGGAACGGGAAGGCGCGGCCCGCGTAGCGTTGGCCGAGCGGGGCGCCGGCATAGTCGCGCCGCTCCTGCCGCACCACCAGGAAGAAGCGCTGGCGCAGGTATGCGGCGCGGTAGTTGTTGCCGGGCCCCTGCTGGATCTTGCGCTCGGTGATCTTCACCAGCACGGCCTTGTGGCCGAACGGGAAGAGGAAGCCGCGGCGGACAATTCGCACGAAGTGGTCACGACCCATCGTGCCGCGCTGGCGCCACTCCTCGAGGGAGATCTTCCCCGTGGGTGGGTCCCAGGCGCCGCGCGAGTCGATCCAGGCCCCGAGCGCGCTCAGCATCAGCGACCCTGCCTGCATTGGCAAGGGGTGGTAGTTGTCGATCAGGTAGTCCGAGCTGAGCCGGACGACATCGTGCCGGTCGAGCTCGGTGAGCGACATGCGGAACGGCACCGGGTCGTCGCTGATCGAGCCGTTCGGGAGCGGATCGTCGAGGTGCTGCTGGAACTTGGGGTCGAGCGCCCAGATCGCGCGCAGGGTGCGATTCGCGTCGTCCTGCTCGTCAACCGTGCCGTCGGGCCGGCGGACGCCGAGCCGCGTATGCCAGAGCTCGGTGCGGCCGTTGTGCGTGACGGCGCCGACGCTGTGCGCCCAGCCTGCCTTTTCGCACGGCGAGAGCAGGAGATTCCACGGAAGCTCGAGGCCGGTCTCGTACGCCTTCGGCTCGCGGATCTGCTGCACGGGCCGCGCGAAGCGGCCCCGGCCGACGCGGGTGATCGTCGGGTCGGTCGTCCTCGCCACCGGCACGACGCTCTGGATCAGGCTCGCCCACGAGAGGACGCCGGCCAGGGTGAACGGCAGCTCCGTGCCCGGGGGCACCTCGAAGGCGAGGCGGCTCTCGCCGGCCAGGCGCGCCTTGATGTTCCCGGGGATCGGCAGCGCCTCGCTCCCGTTGTTGCCGCCCTTGCCGGGGCTTGCCGGCAGCTCGCTCGCGGTCTCGAGGAACGCCTGCTCTGCCACGTTCTGCGGCGCGAACACGAAGGCGAGGTACGACTTCTGCCCCGCCGCCTGCTTGACGATCTTCGGCGCGGCCGGATCGCTCTTGTCGATCCGCAGGTTGTAGCCCTCGAGCGACAGTGACAGCATGTCCTCACGCCGACGCAGGTGGACGACGAAGTCGGGCCGGGTCGTGAAGAAGAGCAGCAGCGGGCTGGTGATGACCTCCGCGAACGCCTTCTCGGCGCTCGCGACGTAGAGGCCTGCCGCGCCGGCGCCGCCGGCGGCGACGAGGCGACGGCGGGTCATGGGCAGAGAGCTGCGGCCAGAACTCTGCCCCGAGGGCGCGTTGCGGTGCGCGCCGCTGTCCTGGCCCGCCGTCGTTCCCGGCGCAGGGCCGGCCGGCGGGGGGGTCGGCGTACGGTGGCTTCTCTTACCCTTCGGCTCGGTCACGTCTCCCACCGTACGAGGCGGCTCTAAGACGGCCATGAAGCCCTGATGAGAAAAGTCTTAGAAAGAGTCGGGCCGGGTCAGGCCTTGGTCACGATGACGAGGCCGGCGATGCCGAGCGCGTACAGCACGAGCACGAGGATCGAGTCGGGCCCCATGCGCAGCCACTGTCGCGGTGGCCGGAAGATCAGCCCCCACAGGTACACCGTCGTCAGCAGGATCGCGAGGGCGGTGAGATAGATGTCACTGCCCTGTGCCTCGGGCAGCACCGCCTGCCCCGAGATGAACGTGGCGAGCAGGAAGAGCACGGGCAGGAATGCGTTGCCGCCGAAGATGTCGGAGACGGCGAGCTGGTAGTCACCGAGCCTCATGGCCGCAAGACCGGTCGACACCTCCGGCAGCGCGGTCACGGCTGCGATGGCGGTGGCACCGAAGAGTACGCCCGACAGCCCGATGTGCGCGGCGATGTGCTCGCCGCTCTGGGCCAGCGCCACGCCGCCCGCGAGCGTGATGGCCGCCGCCACGGAGAACTCGACAACGGCTGCGCGTGTCTTGCGGCCGCCGGCGCTCGCGTGCCGCTCGCGGTGCTCCTCGGCGTGCCCGCGCAGCACCTTTTGCCCGTCGGGCGGGTTGC
>JANXXF010000256.1 GCA_025350775.1 Actinomycetes bacterium | reverse complement strand
CGGCTCGCGCAGCGCAGCCGGCACGCCGCCCGCGAGGGCGAGCCCGATGTGCGCGTTCAGCTCGTCCACGGTGCCGTACGCCCCGATCAGCGGGTGCGTCTTGGGCGCTCGGGACATGTCCCCGAGCGAGGTCTCGCCCTGGTCGCCGCCGCGCGTGTAGATGCGGGTCAGGCGGACGGGCTCGTCACGGTCACGGCTGCTCATGGCTCACTCCGCTCGCGGAGGCCGAGCAGCTCGCGCGCGATCACCAGGCGCTGGATCTCGCTCGTCCCCTCGTAGATCTCGGTGACTTTCGCGTCGCGGTAGTAGCGCTCCGCCGGGAACTCCTTCGTGTAGCCGTACCCGCCCAGGATCTGGATCGCCTCGGAGGTCTGGCGCTGCGCGACTGCGGACGCGAACAGCTTCGCCTGCGCCCCCTCGGCCGTGTGCGAGAGACCCTGCTGGCGGCGCCAGGCGGCGCGCAGGGTGAGCAGGCGGGCGGCGTCGATCTCGGTCGCCATGTCGGCGAGCTTCCACTGGATCGCCTGGAACTCGGCGATACGCCGGCCGAACTGCTCGCGCTGGAGGGCGTAGTCGCGCGCCAGCTCAAAGGCGGCGCGCGCGATGCCGACCGCCTGCGCGGCGATGCCGATACGGCCACCGTCGAGCGTCGCCATGGCGACAGCGAAGCCGCGGCCCTCCTCGTGCAGCAGCCGGTCGGCAGCGACCTCCGCGCCATCGACGACGAGGTCGACGGTGGACGACGAGTTGAGCCCCAGCTTCTCGGTGTGGCGCGCAACCTGGACGTGCTCGGCGTCCAGCACAAAGGCGGAGATGCCACGGGCGCCGCGCTGTGCCGGGTCGCTGCGGGCGAAGAGCAGAATCGTGCCGGCGGCGGCGCCGTTGGTGATCCACTGCTTGCCACCGTCGATGCGCCAACCGGCACCGTCGGGGAGGCGCTCGGCGCGCGTGCGCAGAGCAGCAGCGTCGGAGCCGGAGCCGGGCTCGGTGAGCGCGAAGGCGCCGATCGTCTCGCCGCGGGCGAGCGGCGGCACGAAGCGGCGGCGTTGCGCCTCGCTGCCGAACATCAGCAGCGGCAGCGTGGCGGCACTCGTATGCACGGCGACGGTGACGCCGACGCCCGCGTCGGCGCGCGACAGCTCCTCGAGCACCAGCACGTAGGCGATGAAGTCGGCGCCGGCGCCGCCGTACTCCTCGGGTACGCACACGCCCATCAGCCCCAACTCGCCCAGCCGCGCGAACAGCTCGCGCGGAAAGGTGCGCTCACGATCCCAGGCTGCCGCGTGCGGATCGATCTCGGCGACGGCGAACTCCCGGGCGAGACCCTGGATCTCACGCTGCTCGGGGCTTAGTCCCAGGTCCATCGGCGGCGAGTATAGTCCCGTCGGCGTGACTCACGGTATGGCTCTCCTGGCCGCGGCCGGCCTCGGCGCCGCGTTTCTCCTCTCCGGTTGCGGCGGCAGCTCGTTACCTCCGGAGGCGGTCGTGCGCGCCTGGAACGACGCTGTCGTGTCCCGTGCCGACGATCGTGCAGCGAAGCTGATCGCGAGGGACGCAATCGTGATCGGGGCCGACGGCGCCGAGCAGGTGCTGCGGACGCCGGAGAATGCTGTCGCCTGGACGCGCGCACTCCCCTGCGCCGGCCTCGTTCGGAAGCTCCAGACCCACCAGGACATCGTGACCGTGACCTTCCTGCTGGGCAACCGCGAGGCCGGCACCTGCTCGGCTGCGGGCGGCACCATGACGGCCGAGTTCGAGGTGCGACACAAGCGGATCGTCTTCTTCCGCGAGCTGTCGCGGACGGCGGCGCCCGTCGCCGCGCCGACAGCGGCACCCGCGCCGGCAGCTTCCGGCGGCTAGAGCCTCTAGACCTCCAGCAGCAGCGCGTCCCCGTGCCCGCCGCCCGAGCAGATCGCGGCAAGCCCGAGCCCGCCGCCCTGGCGGCGCAGCTCGTGAATGAGGGTGCCGACGATGCGCCCGCCGGACGCGCCGATCGGGTGGCCGAGCGCGACCGCGCCGCCGTTGACGTTCACCAGCTCCGGGTCGGCGCCGAGCAGCCGGGTCGAATGCACTGCGACGGCCGAGAAGGCCTCGTTGATCTCGATGCGCCGCACGTCGGCGATCGTCCTGCCGGCCCGCTCCAGCGCCTTGAGACCGGCCCCGGCGGGCGCCTCCGGCAGGTTCACGAAGTCCCCGGCGACGTACGCCTGCCCGATGATGGTGGCGAGCACCGTCAGCCCCTGGCGGCGGGCGAAATTCTCGCTGGTGACGACGAGGGCCGAGGCCCCGTCGTTGACACCGGGCGCGTTGCCGGCTGTGATCGTGCCGTCGCGGTC
>JANXXF010000296.1 GCA_025350775.1 Actinomycetes bacterium | reverse complement strand
CCGTCGTCGGCGAACTTGGGCGCGTCCTCGTTGACGCCGATCAGGCCCGCCGACGCCGAGCCAGCCAGGCAGAGCGCTGCGAACGCGCCAGCAACCACAGTGATGAAACGCATGATCCTCCTCGCAGCGACGCCGCGATCGCGGGTTTCGGCCGGTTAGTCTAGAGATCGGCGCGGCGTCGGGCTGCTTGACCGGAGCTGCGCCTGGAGCGCGTCGACGAGGCGCCCCGGCCCGAAGCGCACGACGTCATCGGCGACGAGACCCGTCTCAGCCTCGGCGGCGGTGATCGCGACGCGGGCGGCCGCCTCGTCGAGCTTGCGCGTGTTGAGCGCGATGCAGGCGACCCGGGCCGGCCGGGCGGGCAGCGCGATCCGCTCGTGCAGCGAGACGAGCTCGGCGAGCGGCAGCAGCGGATGGCGTGGATAGCCCTCGATGTGAGTGTCGCCGGCCAGGTGGCAGAGGACGTACAGGTGCGGCGCGCTGCCGTGGATGAGGCCGTAGGTGACCCCGGAGTAGCCGGGATGGATGATCGAGCCCTGGCCCTCGACCAGCAGCACGTCCTCCCCGCCGCGCCGGAAGCCCTCGACGACGAGCCGCTCGGCGGCGCCCGCGATGAAGTCGGCGACGACCGCATCGACGCCGATGCCCCAGCCCGCGATGGCGATCCCGGTCTGGCCGGTCGGCACGAATACCGAGCGTACGCCGCGCGCGCGCAACTCGCGGTCGAGCTCGAGGGACACCGTCATCTTGCCGATGGCGCAGTCGGAGCCGACGGTCAGCACCGTGGTCGCCGGCAGGTCGAGGTTCGCGCCGGTCGCGACGTCGAGGTCGGCCGGCGGTCGGCGCAGGTCGCGTAGCTCGACGCCGCAGCGGGCGGCCAGCTCGACGAGCTCCGGGTCGGCGGTGACGAAGTCGTGAAGGCCGTTCTCGACGTTCAGGCCGTGGCGGATCGCATCCTGCAGCTGGTCGCGCCAGACCCGCGGCAGCTTGCCGCCCGTGGGCGCGACGCCAACGAGGATCGTGTCCGGGGTGAAAGCGATCGCGGCGGCGACCTCGCCGACGATCGGGATGCCCTTGTGGCTCTCGCCGGCGCGCTCGGAGTCGAGGATCGCCACGACGGCGTCCTGGCCGTAGTCGACGACGCCACGCATCGTCTTGCCGTGATGCGGGTCGGCCGAATAGCCCTCGGCGAGGATCAGCAGGCGGCGGGCCGCGACGCCGGTCACGCAGCGCCCCCTGCTGCTGCGCCCGGCCCTGCCGCGACGCCCAGCCCGGGCGCGTCCGCGGGCACCTGCACTCCGTCGCTGAACGCCACGCCGGGCCACGGGTCGCCGGCGAGCAGGAGGTTGCCGTCGAGGTCGACGTGGTCGAAGAGGCTGGAGATCTGCGCGCCCGCCGCGATGCCGAGGCCGCTCTCGACCATGCAGCCGAGCATCGTGCCGAGATCGAGCGCCCGTGCGGCGTGCACCATGCGCAGCGCTTCGCGCAGCCCGCCCGACTTCGCCAGCTTGATCGTGACGCCGTGACCGCGCTCGGCGCACGCCCGGATGTCGGCGAGGGTGTGGCAGTCCTCGTCGACGTAGATCGGGAGCGGCGCCGCGGCCTTCAGGCGCGGCCCGCCGGGGTCGCCGGCCGGCAGCGGCTGCTCGCAGTACGCAACGCCGAGCCGGGCGAGGTGCTGCACGTTCTCGAGCGCCTCCTCGAGCGACCAGTACTCGTTGACGTCGACCTGGAGCGGGATCGCGGGGCAGGCGTCGCGCACTGCCTGCACGCGGGCGATGTCGAGGCCGTCGCGGCCGCCGATCTTGAGCTTCAGCCGCCTGAACCGGGCAGCGGCGCCGGCGGCGTTCGCAGCCATCGCGTCGGGGGTGTCGAGCGAGACCGTCCACGACGTCGGCGGGCCGACCCGGGGTAGGCCGAGCAGCTTCCAGACGGGGACGCCGAGCAGCTTGCCCTGGAGGTCGTGCAGCGCACAGTCGATGGCGGCCTTCGCGGCATGCTCGCCAGGTCGCCGGGCGAGGCGCCGCTCGATCTCCTCGAGCGCGAACGGGTCGCCGCCCAGGTCGGGGCCGCTCTCGGCCAGGAATACGAGCGCCGAGCCGGTCGTCTCGAGGTACCGCTCGATCGGCGCGGCCTCGCCGTAGCCGGTGACGCCGCCGTGCTCGATCGCGCACACGACGGTCTGCGCGTCGTCGCGCGTCTCGCGCGCGATGCGGAACGTGTTGGTGAGCTGCATTGACTGCTCCCAGGCGTGAATCTGCATGGCGCGTAGCGTACGCCGCCCATGGGCGGAGCGCACGCACTAGACTCGGCTGACCTGGCAGCCGCCGCCCGCCCGCACCGATGAAAGGATCCCGCTGTGAGCATCCTCGTCCTGCTCCAGATCAGCGCCCAGCCCGACAAGGTCGATGCGCTGAAGGCCGCCTTCGGCGGCCTCCTGCCCGACACGCGCGCCTACGACGGCTGCGAGGGCGTCACCGTCCACGTCGACCAGGACGAGCCGGCGAAGATCGTGCTGCTCGAGCGCTGGGCCTCGCGCGGCCACTACGAACGCTACTTCGCCTGGCGCATCGAGCGCGGCGACCTCGACGCGGTCGGCGCGTTGACCACCGGCCCGCCGTCGATCAGCTACCTCGACGACACCGACTACTGACGGCCGAAACCGGTGCGCCGCAGCGAGCAGCCGGTGGCAGGGGAGATGCGCCCGAGAGGATTCGAACCTCTGACCTCCCGCTCCGGAGGCGGGCGCTCTATCCACTGAGCTACGGGCGCTCGGGACGGGCCCAGTCTACGTGCAGCGCACGCGGGCCGGAGTGAGCTCCGTGCCCGCCCCGCAGATCGGGGCGGGCACCAAGCCTGAAGCACGAGCTAGTGAACGAGTTCCACGTTGCTCGCCTGGGCGCCCTTGGGGCCCTGGCTGACGTCGAACTGCACCTTCGCGCCCTCAGCGAGCGTCTTGAAGCCGCTCCCGAGGATGCCAGTGTGATGAACAAACACGTCCGGCTGACCATCGTCCGGGCTGATGAACCCGTAGCCTTTCGCGTCGTTGAACCACTTCACGGTTCCTGTTGCCACGTTGAAAACACCTCCCTCCAACACGAGAGACGAACGGTGAGGAAGGCGTTGCTGCCGACTGACACCCGTTCTTCAGGATTGGTACGGCGCGCACGATAGCGCACAAGTCAAATTCCGGCCAGCCCGCTCGCCACCCCGCTAGTCTCGCTCTCCGTGCGTCCTCGCCCACCCGCTGTCGGTCGCCTCGCTCCGAGCCTGCCCAGCGCGGTCTGGACGCTGCAGGCGGGCGGCCTCGCCAACGCGCTCGGCACCGGCCTGGCGATCCCCTTTCTGCCGATCTACCTACACAGCGTGCGCGGCATGTCGCTCGGGCTCGTCGGGGCCGTGCTCGCGACGCAGGGGCTGATGCAGCTCGTCGGCTGCGGCGTCGCGGGGACGATTGTCGACCGCCTCGGCGGCCGCCTGACACTGAGCGTGGCGCTCACCGTGCAGGCCGTCGCCTGGGGTCTGTTCCCGCTCGTCCACCATCCGTGGCAGGCGGTCGCGCTGATGGCGCTCGACGGCCTCGGCGCCGCCGCGTACTGGCCGGCGCAGTCGGTGCTGCTCACCCGGCTGACCCCGCTGCCGCGGCGACACAGCGCCTTCGCGCTGCAACGCGTGACGATGAACCTCGGCATCGGCATCGGCGGCCTCGCCGGCGGCCTCATTGCGCGGGCCGCCGACCCGGGCAGCTTCACCCTGCTGTTCCTGCTCGACATGGCGACGTTCCTCGTGTTCACTGCCGTCGTACGGCTCGTCGCCGACCCGGGCCGGCCCGCGAGCGACGCGAACTCTGCCGAGGCGGTCGCGCGGGCACCGGGCTACCGGGAGGTGGCCGCCGACCGCGTCTTCGCCCGCGTGTTCGTGCTCAACGCGTTCCTCGTCGCGAGCGGGTACGCGCTACTCTCGCTGGTGACGCCGTTCGCCACCGACCGGCGGGCGTGAACGAGCGCTCGATCGGCCTCATCTGGCTCGTCAACACGCTCGCGGTGGTGGCATTCCAGATGCCGATCTCGCGGCTGATCGAGGGCCGCCGTCGGATGCTCAGCCTCGTCGCGATGGGCGGCGTGTGGGCGGTCGCGTGGCTGCTGGTGGCAGCCGGCGGCGCCTGGTTCGACGCCGCAGCCGCAACCGTGGTGCTGGCGCTCGCGCTGGGCATCTTCGGAGTCGGCGAATGCCTGCACGGTGCCGTCTACGGGCCACTCGTCGCCGACCTGGCGCCGCCGCAACTCCAGGGCCGGTACTTTGGCCGTCTCGAGCATGTCGTGGGGGCTCGGGATGGTCGTCGGGCCGGGAATCGGCGGGCTCGTGCTGCAGGTGAACGCCTTCGCGCTGTGGCCGCTCGCGGCCGGCTGCTCGCTGCTCGTGGGCGTCGTCGCGCTGCGCGTGGAGCGGACGCTGCCGGCGGGTGTGCGCCGCACCGCGGGCTGACGGAGCACAGCGGCTACAGCAGCCCTTTCGCATCCGCCGGGACGAGGCTAGAATGGCCGCATGCCTGCCGTGCTCCAGGACGACCCCCTCAGTACCGATGCCCGGGCTTCCGCGCCTCAAGCGCACGCAGGCACGCGGGTCGGCCGCACTTCCCGGCCACGCTGAGCCACGCGTCGCCGAGCTCTCGGCCAACGGCCTCACCTGGATCCACCTGAACGCGCCGACCGCCCCTGAGGCGGCCGAGCTCGCCCAGCGCTTCGGCTGGCATCCGCTCGACCTCGAGGACGTGCTCTCGAAGCGCCAGCGGCCGAAGATCGACGACTATCCCGACGAGTACCTCTTCGTCGTCCTGCACTTCCCGTTCTACGACAAGATGGTGCAGCGGCTCAACGCCGCCGAGCTCGACATCTTCCTCGGCCCGGACTTCCTGATCACCCTGCCGAACGTCGAGCTGCTGCCGGTCACACGGCTGTTCGCCCGTTGCGAGGACAGTCCCGAGCTGCTCGACGAGCTCTTCGCCAAGGGCTCCGGCTACCTGCTCTACCACGTCCTCGACGATCTCTTCGACTACTGCTTCCCGATCCTCGACAAGATCGGCCACAAGCTCGATCGCATCGAGGACGAGATGTTCGAGGGCCGCTCCGAGGAGGTCGTGCGCGACCTCTCGAACGCGAAGCAGGAGATCATCTCGTACCGCAAGATCATCAAGCCGGAGCGGTCGACGCTGCGGCTGCTCGAACGGCACGTGCAGCGCTTCCTGCCGCAGGATCTGGAGCTCTACTTCGACGACATCGTCGACGCGACCGAGCGCATCTGGGACCTCCTCGACAACTACAAGGAGGTCGTCGAGGCGCTGGAGGCGACCAACGAGTCGGTGATCACCCACAAGCAGAACGACGTGCTGCGCCTGCTGACGATCATCAGCGTGACGCTGCTGCCACTGACGCTGATCTCAGGCATCTTCGGCATGAACGTCGACTTTCCAGGGTTCGGCTCGCGCGAGGCGTTCTGGGCGATCGTCGGGCTGATGATCGTCACGATCGGCGGGCTGATCGGTTTCTTCCGTTACAAGCGCTGGCTGTAGAAGGGATCCTCGAGACCGGGAGGCAGTGATGGGTTCAGCAGAGGTGCAGGGTCGTCTGTGGGGTGCAGCAGCCGGCGACTGGTCGACGATCGTTGAGCCCGACCAGGTGCCGTTCTACGAGGCTGCGCTCGATGCGCTCGAGGTGCGCGCCGGCATGAGTCTCCTCGACGTCGGGTGCGGCGCCGGACTGGCGATGGCGCTGGCCCACCAGCGCGGCGCAACGGTGTCCGGTCTCGACGCGGCAGAGGGCCTGTTGACCGTGGCCCGGGAGCGGCTGCCCGGCGCCGACGTGTGCCAGGGGGAGCTCGAGAGCCTGCCGTACGAAAACGCGGCCTTCGACGCCGTCACCGCGTTCAACTCGGTGCAGTTCGCGAGCGACCCGACGGCTGCGCTGCGCGAGGTGAAGAGGGTGGCGAAGCCGGGTGCCGCGGTCGCGATCGCCACCTGGGGGTCGGTCGAGCAGTGCGAGATGCACGACGTGCTGCGGGCGATCGGCTCGCTGCCGCCGCCGCCGCCGGGGGCAGGCGGCCCCTTCGCGCTGGCGGCGCCGGGCGCCCTGGAGGCGCTGGCCGAGACCGCCGGCCTCACCGCGGAGCGAGCCATCGACGTCCCGACCGCCTTCACATATGCCGACGTGAACACCGCAATTCGCGGCCACCTCTCCACCGGCCCGGGCCGCATGGCAATCGGCCACACCAGCTGGGCGACCGCGAGCGCCACGGTGGCGCAAGCGCTCGAGCGGTTCACGCACCCGGACGGCTCGATCCGGCTCGAGAACGTCTTCAAGGTCGTGATCGCCCGCGCGTGAGGCGGGCCGGGCCAACCGTCTGCTCTCGGCTCCCCCGGATAGCGCCACCTCCGCGCAACCCGTTCTGAGGATGGCACCGGTCGTTCACATCTGCGAACATGCCCGTGGGTTCGCCGGCCGCAGGCGAATTCATTGGCCGAAGAGTGCCGCAACTCTTCGCCCTCTCCCTGACCTGGAGGTGGCCGCAAGGCCACCTCCTCGTCTCTCTCCGTCCGGACCGGTTCGCGCCGACGCCCGGTCGGCAGGCGCCCGGCCGTCGGCCCTCTGATAGAAGCCGGGCATGACCAGGCAGTTGTGGGCGCCGTGGCACCTCGAGTACGTGCAGAGCGCAGCCGACGGCTCCGCCGAGGCGGGCGGCTGCTTCCTCTGCCGCGCCGCG
>JANXXF010000236.1 GCA_025350775.1 Actinomycetes bacterium | reverse complement strand
GCCGGCGGTACCCTCGGGGCGCAGCGTCAGCGAGCGGTGGCCGCGGTCCTCGAAGGTGTACATCTCCTTCGAGACGACGTCGGAGCCGAGCCCGGCGGTGCGCTGGAACAGCTCGGTGGGCTCGAACGTCGGGGTGACGATCGTGCCGTAGCCGTAGACGCCGGCGACCTCGGCGGTGGTGCGCAGCACGAGGTCGCGGGCGGCCGACGCTGCCGGCAGCGCGTCGAGCGTGCCGCGCGGCGCCTCGATGCGCGCGCTCACGTCGTTGGCTCCGGGCGGGCCGTGCGCTCGGCGCGCAGCTCGGCGAGGAAGGGGTTCGTCTGCAGCTCCTGCCCGAGCGTCGTCGCCGGGCCATGGCCCGAGTAGACGTCGGTGGCAGCGGGGAAGCGCTCGACGAGCAGGCGGATCGACTCCTGCAGGACGTCCCAGCTGGCTCCCGGCAGGTCGGTGCGGCCAACCGAGCCGGCGAACAGCACGTCGCCGGAGAACAGACAGCCGTCGGCGTGGAAGGCGATGTGCGCGGGCGAATGGCCGGGCACGCGCACGGTCTCGAAGGTGACGCCGGCGGCGGTGAACGTCTCGTCGCCGGCGAGGCGGATCTCGGGAACCCACGGCCGGGCGCCGCTGTTGGGGAACACCAGGTCGGGGGTCTCGAGCCCGTACGCCTCGTCCGCGCACATCGAGACGGGGCAGCCGTACGCCTCCGCCAGGTCGGCGACGGCGCCGATGTGGTCGAAGTGGAAGTGCGTGATCAGGATGGCGGCGGGCCGGACGGCGAGCCGGTCGAGCTCGGCGATCAGCACCGGCCCCTGCGCGCCCGGGTCGATGACGACCGCGTCGGTCGCGTCGGCGGCGGCGCGCACGACGTAGCAGTTGGTCTGGTACTGCCCGAGCGGATAGCCGTGGACGGAGAGGGCCACGGAGCTCAGTCCTTGCCGGGCCTGCCCGAGCCCGGCCTGCCCGGCAGGGCGCCCTTCTCCCTGGCCTGGCGCTTGACGTACATCTTGTAGACGAGATGGTCGCTGAGCCACATGATCGCGATGAACATCACGGCGAACAGCAGTGCTTGCATGATGCGCGCGTTCATCGAGACCTTCTTCTGCGATAGCGTCAGCAGCAGGATGACGGGGATGAAAAGGGCGGCCTTCTTGCCGATACGCTTGACAGACGGCGGCTGCGGCACCTTCGGCTGGCGGCGCCCGCGTTGCTGCGTCGAGCTCTTCTTGCCGGCGGCGCGCGCGGTCTTCTCGGCCGGCTCGTCCTCGACATCGATCTCGTTGCCCTCCTCGTCGAGTGTCACGTACTCGAACGCATGCCGCCCGAGCCCGTGCCGCATCGACTTGTCGCGCCGCTTCTGCTGCTTCCGGGAGGCCATGCGCGAGAGGGTACCGGCGGCGGAGGTCAGTCGGCGTCGCGGGCGGCGCGCTGCCGGACGCGCCACCACGAGTACGCGGTGCCGGCCACCCAGGCGATGAGCACGGCGACCACGGCGCGCACGACGGAGCCGCCGGTGGCGACGGCGACAACGACGACGATCACGCCGAGGCCCGCGTTGATGAGCGCCGCGTCGCGGTACGGGTTGCGGCCGCGAACGAAGCCGCGCAGGTTCAGGTTGCGGTTGCGCACGGCGGCAGTCTAGAGGCTTGATGTGAATTGGCGCCCCTGACGGGGCTGTCCCGGGCCAAGCCGGGGCGTCACGGCGCCCGGAGGCCAGGCCCGGGGCCTGGGTGAGCAACGACGGGGCGTCACGGCGCCGCGCCCGGGGCGGCAACCGGTGCCGCGCCAATGCACATCAAGCCTCTAGTGTCTCGTCTCACCGTGCGGATCTGCATCGTCTACGACTGCCTGTACCCGTACACCATCGGCGGCGCCGAGCGCTGGTTCCGCGACCTCGCCGAGCGGCTCGCCGCGGACGGCCACGAGGTGACGTACCTGACGCTGCGGCAGTGGGCCCCCGGCGAGTCGGGCGAGGTGCCCGGCGTGCGTGTGGTCGAGGCCGGCCCGCGCCTGGCGCTGTACGTGGACGGCCGGCGGCGCATCCTGCCGTCGCTCGTGTTCGGCTGGCACGTGCTGGCGCACCTTGCAGCGCGGGGCCGCGACTACGACGTCGTCTACACCGGCTCGTTCCCCTACTTCCCGCTGCTGGCCGCCGCCGCCGTGCGCCGCTGGCGCGGCTTCGAGTTGGCGGTGGACTGGATCGAGGTGTGGACGCGCGCGTACTGGCGCGAGTACCTCGGCCCGGCCGGCGTGATCGGCTGGACGGTGCAACTGCTGTGCATCCGCCTGCGTCAGCAGGCGTTCTGCCTGTCGGAGCTCCATGCCCGGCGGCTGCGCGCGAGCGGCCTGCGCGGCCCGGTGATGGTGCATCGCGGCCTCTACTCGGCGCGGCAGGGGTCGACCGCGGAGCCGCTCCCCGCCGAGCCGGTGGTCGTGTACGCGGGCCGGCACATCCCCGAGAAGCGGGTGACGGCGATCGTGCCGGCGATCGAGCACGCCCGCGCGACGCTGCCCGGCCTGCGCTGCGAGATCTTCGGCGACGGGCCCGACCGCGACGAGGTGCTCCGGCAGATCGCCGGCCGCGGCCTCGCCGAGGTGGTCGAGGCGCCGGGGTTCGTGAGCCAGGAGCGCATCGAGCGGTCGCTGGCGCGTGCGCTGTGCCTCGTCCTGCCCTCCCGCCGCGAGGGATACGGGCTCGTGGTGGTGGAGGCCGCGGCCAGGGGCGTGCCCAGCATCGTCGTGGCGGGCGCCGACAACGCCGCCACCGAGCTCGTCGAGGAGGGCGTCAACGGCTTCATCGCGGCGTCCGTGGCGCCGGCCGACATCG
>JANXXF010000148.1 GCA_025350775.1 Actinomycetes bacterium | reverse complement strand
GTCGGCTTCTGGTCGGGAGCGCAGGGCGAGAACTTCGACACGTCGATCTGGCCGTTGCTCTGCGTCGGCCGGCATGGCTTGGTCGGCTGCGGGTCCTCACCCGGGCCGCAGTTCGGGAAGCCGCTGAGGTCGACCTGCTGGCCGGCGCCCGGCCGGCACGGCTTGTCCGGCGTGGGCTTCTGGTCGGCTGCGCAGGGCGGGAACCGGGAGATGTCCATCTGCCCGTTGTTCTGCGTTGGCCGGCATGGCTTGGTCGGCTGCGGATCCTCGCCCTTCGCGCAGGGCGGGAACTTCGAGAGATCCTCCTGCGTAGCCGCTCCCGGCTTGCACGGCTTGTCGGCCGTCGGCTGCTGATCGGGCGCGCACGGCGCGAACTTCGCGATGTCGAACTGGCCGGTCACCAGCGTCGCGCGGCACGGCTGGGTGGGAGTCGGGTCCTGGCCGGCGGCGCACGCTGGGAACTTCGAGAGATCCTCCTGCGTGCCGGGGCCGGGCTTGCACGGCTTGCTGGGCGTGGGCTGCTGGCCCCTGGCACACGGCGGCGCCTTCGACAGGTCGGGACCCGCGGCGAGCGCCGAGCTCGCGGTCAACCCGATACCTGCAACTGCGAGCGCCACGATCAGCGCTGCCATTCCCGGGATTCGTCTCATGTTCCCCCTACCCAGTGTCGTTCCGCATGACGGACGTCGCTAACCGTACGCCGCCGTTATCGGCAGGTGTGAAAGAAATTCGTAAAGCGCGGTGACGGCGGTGACGCAGCCACGGGCCGGCCGTGGGCCGTAACAGGCACTACGGCGCCGCGCGCAGAGCGCGCAGCTCGCTGGTGAAGTACGGCGGGAGGCGCCGATGGGCGAGGCTGTGACAGCCCGGGCAGATCAGGGTGAACCCGGCGAGCGGCGCTGAAGCGGCCCCGGCCGAGACCGGCAGGTCATGGTGGCACTCGAGCTGGAGACAGCTGCCGGACGCGACGCCGCAGACCGCACAGGCCGGCTGCCCCGCCGCCTCGGCGGCCTGCACCAGTCCGGCCAGGAGGCCTGGGTCGCGCTCGCGACGCAGGTGCGCGGCGAGCAGCGCCGCTCCGTCGGGGGTCGCGGGGTCGATCTCGCCGACCGGCACCGAGACGGAGGGCGCGAAGGGGCCGACGGCAGCCCTGCGGTTGACGAACCGCTGGTGGATCGCGTCCTCGAGCGCCGGCCGGAGCTCCTCGTCGGCGGTCCAGCCGCGCGCGTGCAGCTCGCGGGCGACGGCTGTCGCAAGCAGCCCGTGAGCCACGAGCTCCGCAATCAGCGCGATCAGCTCGGGGTGCTCCAGGGCCACGACAGCCCACGGGAAGCGGCGGCGCACACGACGCGGCGGGATGAGCCCGTCGAGGTAGCTCATGCGGCGCCGTCCCCGGAAACGCGAGACGCCGGCCACCCGCCGGCGTCATCGGTGAAACGAGAGAGAGGTGGAGCTACGCTGCGCGCTCGAGGCGCTCCTCCTGGCGGGCCCGCGCGATGATCCTGTCGCGCTCGCCATGGGTGATGCGCACGCGCGCCTGGCGCGCCGCGTCCCAGAGCTTCCCGAGTGCGACGTCGATCCGCTCTCGCTCCGCAGCAAGCTTGAGGTCGTGACCCTCGGAGAGGGCACGGTTCACAACCGAGCGCTGCTGCGAGAGCTGCTCGATCTGAACTTGGATGGTCGGAAGTGTCTTCATATGCCCTAGAACGTACCACGTTCTCTGGACATTCCCGGGACAAAAGGTCGGCACCCGTTGTATTTGCAACGATTCTTACCGAATCTTTACGACTTTCAATCCGGTCATCAGCTCCGCGGGCCTAGCAGGCAGGCCAGCAGCACCGCCAGCGCTACCGCCCCCGCCAGGATCGCCAGCGCGTCGAGGGTGCCGGTGCTCATCCGTAGCCCAGGTCGTCGAGGCGGTCCTCGTCGATCCCGAAGTGGTGCGCCAGCTCGTGCAGCACCGTGACCCGGATCTCCTCCGCCAGTTCGTCCGGGTCGGGGAAGTCCTCGCTGAGCGGCGTGCTGAAGACGCGGATGCGGGCCGGTAGCTGCCCGGCCCAGTCGGCCGCCTCGGTGGCCGGGACGCCCTCGTAGAGGCCGTAGAGATCGGGTTCGTCGGGGTGCTCGTCCTCGACCGTGATCGCGACGTTCTCGAGG
>JANXXF010000216.1 GCA_025350775.1 Actinomycetes bacterium | reverse complement strand
CACCGCGAGCTGGAGCGTGACGCCGATGCCGAGGCCCTCCAGGCGCTTCGCCAGCCACGCGCCGTTGGTGTTCTGGACGTCACCGGTAACGATCTCGTCACCGATCGTCACGATCGCCGCCCGGGCGTGTGCGGTCATGGGCGGATGCTATCGAGGAGCACGTCCGCAAACCAGACGCCGTCGCGCAGCACCACCTCACCCCACGTGAGCGGCACCGGCGCGGCGAAGAGCGGAGCGTCGACGACCACCGAGTGATACTCCCCGTTCTCGCCCGCGGCATCGGCGCCGTGTGCCTCCAGCTCGCCCACGAGGCGGTGATCGACGCGGCGGCCGAGCAGCTCGCGCGGCAGCGCGCCGTCCCGGACGGCGACGACGTCGGCGGCGATCCCGAGCTGGACGAGTCGGCCGATGACTCTGTCGCGAGGATGCTGCCAGATCGGGTGTGAGGACTCGATGCCGGCGCGCGCGCAGACGCCCTCGACCCAGCCGCGATGCGACGCCGTGTCGATGTCCCCGAATACGCCCGCCTCGACTCCGCCTGCCCGCAATTCGTGCAGCGCAGCAACGAACGCCTCCTCGTAGCCGGCCCAGGTGGCCGCACGCGTCACGAGCGGGAGGCCGAGCGCGGCCGCCTGGGCCTCGAGCACCTCGAGGCGCAGTCCGTGCGAGCGTGACCGTTCGCCGCCCTCGGTCAGCATCGTCAGCAGGGCGATCGGCCGGGCGCCCGCAGCCACCGCCTCGACCAGCGCGAGCGCACAGTCCTTGCCGCCGCTCCACGAGCAGACGACCGGGCGGCCGGCGAGCCACGCGAGGTCAGCGGGCGGCAACCGGGTACCACGCGCGCGCAACCGTGACGAGCGCGTACGACGTCACCCACACCGGCGTCGTCGCGTAGGCGGTGCTGAAGCGGAAGCTCCCATCGCGCTGCTGGAGCCGGGCGAGGTAGGCCCAGGTCGCCGCGCCGGGATCGCGGCCGACGGCCAGCAGGGCCTGCGCCGCCCAGGCGGTCGACTGGACATCAGCAGCCCCACCGGGCACGGTCGCAAAGCCGCCGTCGCGGCCGCGGCAGGCGACGAGGAACGCGAGCGCCCGGGTGACGGCCCGGTCGCTGCGCGAGACGCCCGCAGCCCGCAGCGCAAGGACAGCGGCGGCGGTGTCGCCGGCGTCGGGGCGGCCGCCGAGAGTCCACGACCAGCCGCCGCTGCGAGCCTGGCTCCGCCGGATCGCGGCAAGCGCTCCCGGAGGCGCCGGCTCACCGGCAGCGTTCAGTGCAATCACGCCCCAGAACGTCGAGTTGAGCGCCGGCCCGATCTCGCCGGAGGTGCCGACAAGTGTGTGCAGGCGCTCGACGAGCGCCGCGCCAGGGAGGCCGAGCGCCCGCTCGGCCAGCAAGACGAGCTCGAGGTCGGTCGCCGACACGAGCTCTGCCTCGTGGGCCTGCAGGTAGTCGCCCGCGCCTGCGGGAGCGCGCCCTGCTGCGACGAGCGCGATCGCCGCCCACGCGGTGAGACCGGGCGTCGGCAGGTCACCCGGCTCGGCAAAGCCGCCGGACGCATCCTGACGGGAGAGCAGGAAGGCGGCGGCGCGTTCGCGCGACGCCGAGGGCGACGGCGCTCCGGCCGCGGCGCGGGCGGAGGCTGTCGGCGCGAGCGCGGCAGCTGCCACGATCAGACAGAGCGCGACGAGCAGCCGGGTCGCGCGGCGAGGCGTCCCTCTACTCACGCCCACTCCACCTCCAGGCGCAGCCGCTTGCCGTAGCGTGTGAGCAGGCGGGTCAGCTCCGGCCCGGCCACCAGCGCGATCACGACGTTGCCGAAAGCATGGGCCAGCTGGAACGGAAAGCCTCGCGCCATCTGCACCGTGAACGCCGCCCAGGTGTGCGGATAGAAGCCGTACCACTCCCACAGATCCATCATCGCGCTGAAGCCGAGGCCGAGCACGAAAGTGAGGAGCGCGAGCGGGACGCGGCGGCGTGCGAGGCCGGGCAGCAACGCCCCGGTAAGCCCGCACAGGCCCCACCCGAGCATCTGCCAGGGCGTCCACGGCCCCTGGCCCAGGAAGAGATTGGAGACGAGAGCAGCGATGCCGCCGACGGCGATCCCCGCCCGAGCGCCCAGCGCCGCGCCCGCCGCAACCGCGATCACCGTCACCGGCTGCACGCCCGGGATCGCGACGAGCAGGACACGCCCTGCGGCCGCAGCGGCGCCGAGCGTCGCCACCACCGCGATCTCTGCAGCCGAGCCAGGGCGGCTCTCGAACCACGCGATGCCGGCGACGAGCAGCGCCGCGGCCACGAGCAGCAGGGCCAATCCCGATTCGTTCGGCGCGATCGCCGTCCACGCGATCGAAGCAGCCGCCGCTGCCAGCGCGGCCCCGATCAACCCGCTGTGGGCCATCGCCCTAGCCCTCGGCAACAAGTGCCCCTCGCTCCATCCGCAGCACCCGGTCGGCGACACCGCGGACGAGATCCTCGTCGTGGGTCACGACGAGCGTTGCGCGAACGGCTCCCGCCCGGATGAGATCGGCGAGCTGGCGTTTGCGCACCGGATCGACCCCGCGAGTCGGTTCGTCGAGGATCAGCACGTCCGGCTCGGTGACGAACACCGCAGCGACGGCGAGCCGCTCGCGCTCCCCGCTCGACAGGTCACGTGGATGCCGGTTCCCGTCTGCCTCCAGGCCCACCGCCGCCAGCGCGACGCGGGCCCGTCGGCGGTCGCCGCCGACGCCGAGCGCGACCTCGTCCTCCACCTGGTCACGCGCGAGATAGCGGCCGGGGTCCTGGGAGAGGTAGGAGGCCCGGCCCGCACGGCTGACCACCCCGGTCGCCGGCTCCAGCAGACCGGCTGCAAGCTTCGCCAGCGTCGACTTACCACTGCCGTTTGGCCCGACGAGTGCGACGACCTCCCCTCGCCGTAGCTCGAGTGACGCATGTGCGACTGCGGCCTTGGCAGGCCCGGCCGGGTAGCCGTAGCAGGCGTCACGCACCGAGCAGAGCACGTCGCCAGGCACCCGCCGCGTCGGCTCGCCGAGCGATGCTCCAGGCAGATAGGCCGGCTCATTGGTCGCGAGCCAGGCGAGAGCCTCGGCGCGCGGGGCATCGAGCCGCAGCCGGCCCTCATCCAGGAACAGCACTCGGCCGGCGTACGGCAGCAAGCGCGCGGTGCGCTGCTCGGAGCACACCACGGCGATGCCTCGCTCCGCTGCAAGCGCAAGCGCCAGGTCGAGCAGGTCGTGCGCGACCTCGGGGTCGAGCTGAGACGTGGGCTCGTCGAAGAGCAGGACGCGCGGCTCGAGGGCCAGGGTCGAGGCCAGGCACACGCGCTGCAGCTCGCCGCCGGAGAGCTGGTCGGTCGGACGATCGGAAAGGTGCCCGGCACCGACGACGGCCAGCGCCGCCAGCGCACGCGGCGCGATCTCGGAGGGCGGCACGCCGAGATTCTCCAGGCCGAAAGCGACCTCGCCGAGCACGCGGCCCATCACCACCTGGCTCTCCGGGTCCTGAAAGAGGCACGCGACGGTGCCCGCCAGCTCGGCCGGCCGGGTGCGCCTCGTGTCGCGGCCCCCGACCTCGACGCTTCCCGCAAACCGCCCGCCGTAGAAGTGGGGTACGAGACCCGCGAGCGCACGCAGCAGCGTCGACTTGCCGGAGCTGGACGGACCGAGCACGACGATCAGCTCTCCCTGCTCGACCGTGAGCGACACAGCGTCGAGCGCCGGGCGGCTCGCACCGGGATACGAATACGTCAGCCCGCTGACGACGGCTACAGCCACAGTGCCCCCGCCACCGCGACGACGGGTGCGAGCACAACGCAGGCGCGGTCGAGTGCGCGCCAGGCCGGCGCCGGCAGCCGCGTGCCGCCGGGACGGCCATACCCGCGCGCCTCCATCGCCTCGGCCAGGCTGAGGCCACGCTCCAGTGAGCCGGCCAGCAGCGGCGAGAGCAGCTGCGCCCGGGCGCGCAGGCCCTCGACGACGACGCCGCGCCCGCGGAGCGACTCGACCAGGCCGGCAGCATCCCGCTCGAGCATCGGCACCATCCGTGTGGCAAGCGCAACGGCAAGCGTGCCGCGCCGAGCGAAGCGGGCGCCCGACAGCAGCCGGTCGTGGTCGATCAGGAGCGCGTACACCGTGAACGCGAGGCCGACGGCCGCCAGCCGCAGCGCCAGGGTGCCGGCCGTGCTCAGCTCCTCGGTCGTGATGTCGAGCCGCCCCAGCACCGGCAGCAGCGGGCCGTTCCAGAGCGGGTGCGAGCCTAGGCTCTGCACGAACGGCGACACGATCAGCACGCCGGCGGAAGAGACGAGCGTCCCGACGAGG
>JANXXF010000057.1 GCA_025350775.1 Actinomycetes bacterium | reverse complement strand
CCGACGATGGCGCGGGCCGGCGGCAAGGATCCTGCGCAGATCGGCGCGGCTGTCGCGGCCGCCGAGCAGGCCATCCTGACGATCCTCGGCTAGAACGCGCCGGACCGGCGGGTACGCTGGTCGGCATGAAGGTGCTCGCTCTCGACTACGGCAGCGCCCGCACGGGCGTCGCGGTCTCCGACCCCACGGGGACGCTGGCCCGCCCGGTCTGCGCCGTGCGCGCCGTCGGCACCCAGAAGGGGCTCGCGCACCTGGTGAAGGTGATCGGCGAGCACGAGCCCGAGCGGATCGTTGTCGGGCTGCCGCTGACGCTGAAGGGCGAGCTCGGGGCACAGGCCCAGGAGACCGAGCAGTTCGTCGAGGCTCTGCGCGCCGCCGTCGCCGTGCCGGTCGAGACGTACGACGAGCGCTTCACCACCGCACTGGCGGCGCGCAGCGGTGGCGCCATGGGCGGAGCCAGGGCCGGGGAGGACGCCCGCGCCGCCGCCCACCTGCTCGAGAGCTATCTGCAATGGGCAGCGGGCCGCAGCTAGCCGGCGACGCGCCGCTCTGGCCCGTCCAGGGCGCGCCGCCGCCGCGGCGTGGCCGGCACCGGCGCCGGCGGCTCGTCGCCCTCTGCGCGATCGCGCTGGCGGTCGCTGTCGCAGCGACCCTGATCGCGCTCGCGGTCAGTCACAAGAGCGGCCCCCCACCGCCGCCGCCCGAGCTCCGCATCACCTTTGCCGAGGGTCTCAGCCGCGAGGAGATGGCCCGCCAGATCACCACCGTTGACGGTATCGCGCGGACGAGCCGTAAGCTCGACCCGATCATGACGCGCCAGGGGTACCTGGCCGCGACCCGCTCGTGGCTGACGCCTGCCTGGTTCGAGCTGCCGCGGCGCACCCGCCCGCTGGAGGGGTTCCTCTTTCCCTCGACGTACTCGTTCCTGGAGTCGACGCCGGCGCGCACGTTGGCCGCCCAGCAGCTCGGCGCCTTCCGGCAGCTGTGGGAGTCGCTCGACCTCTCGTATGCACGCTCGAAGAACCTGACTGCCTACGACGTCCTGATCATCGCCTCGATGGTCGAGAAGGAGATCGCGGCGCCCGAGGAGCGCGCGCTGGCCGCCGCCGTCATCTACAACCGGCTGAAGGCGCGCATGACCCTGGGCATCGACGCGACGCTTCGCTACGGCCTGCGCATTCCCGCCACGCGGTCGATCACGCGCGCCGACCTCCGCAGCGACAGTCCGTACAACACGCGCAAGCTCCACGGGTTGCCGCCCACGCCGATCGCGAACCCCGGGGAGGCTGCGCTGCTCGCCGCCGCCCACCCGGCGCAGGTGGCCTACCTCTTCTATGTCCGCAAGCCCGATGGCGTCCATCACTTTTTCACGGCGAGCTACGACGCGTTCAAGCGCTACTGCGCCGCGCACGGGTACGGTCCGTGCTGATGAGCAGTCCCGACAGCACGCCGCCGTCCGGCGACCCGTCCGCGCAGCCAGGCCCGCCGGCGATCGACGCGGAGACGCGCATCGTCGCGCTGCTGGGCCATCCGGTTGCGCACTCGCTGTCGCCGCGGATGCAGAATGCGGCATTTCGCGCGCTCGGGCTGAACTGGGCGTACGTGGCGCTCGACGTCGAGCCGGAGCGGGTGGGGGAGGCGGTGCGCGGTTTGGCGGCGCTGGGCCTCGCCGGAGCCAACGTCACGATCCCGCACAAGTCGGCGGTCATCCCCTTCTGCGACGAGGTTGACCCGGTCGCGGCGCGCGCGGAGTCGGTCAATACGCTCGTCGTGCGTGACGGTCGCGTGCTGGGCTCGTCCACCGACGGGCTCGCGGTGACGCAGGCCGTGCGCGCGGCGGGGGAGCGGGTGCTGCTGCTGGGCGCCGGCGGGGCGGCGAAGGCCGTCGCTGTCGCGCTGGCGGATGCCGGTGCCGACGTCGTTGTCTCGGCCCGCCGCGACGAACAGGCGCGCACGCTCGCTGCCCTCTGTGGGGGCACCACGGCCGCGTGGCCGCCACGCGGCGACGGCTTTGGCATCCTGCTCAACTCGACACCGCTCAGGGCCGAGGTCGTCGTAGCGCCGCAGCACGGCCAGCAAGTCGTCGACCTGGCCTACAACCGTGACGGCACGCCGACGGCGCTCATCGAAGCGGCCCGCGCCGCCGGCTGCGACATCGTCGTCGACGGCATGGCGGTGCTGGTGGGTCAGGGCGCCGCGGCGTTCGAGCGCTGGACGGGCCAGGCAGCGCCGGTCGCGGCGATGCGCGCAGCGCGGCGCGCGTAGGGGCCCGGGCAGCGGAGAGGCCCGCCTGGTGGCGGGCCTCTCCGTGGTGTTGTGGTGCGGCTCGGGCCGCTGCGGGGTGGTTAGTGGTCGCCGCCCTCGCTGCCACCGTCGTGGTGGCCGCCGTCGTGGCCGTCTTCGTCTTCGTGGCCGTCGTCGCCACAGACCTTGCGGCCCAGCGACTCCTGTGCCTTCTCCCAGGCGATGCGGTACTGGTTGATCGCCTCGTCGGGCTTGCCGGCTGCGATCAGCGCGGCGGCCTTGGCCAGGGCCTTGTTGGCGGCTGCCAGCTTCTTGGCGTTGCCACCGGCGGCGGTTGCCTCGTCGACAGCCGTCTGGGCCAGGATCTGGTCGGCCTGGACGAGCTGGTCGATGACTGCCTGGATCGCTGCCTTCTGGGCTGCCGTCAGCTTCTTGCTCTTGAGCAGCTCCATGAGCTGGCTGGCAGCGGCCTTCTCGTTGTCGAAGACACCGCAGCCGTTCAGGCTCAGGTGGTTGCCGTCGAGCCACCAGGCTGCTGTGAGCGACTTGCGCACCTTCCTGTCCGCCGAGGCGAACCGGTTGTGGCAGTCGTTCTCGTCAGCGTCGTCGGCCTTGCGCTTCTTGCCGTCCTTGCCGTCGTACTTGCCTTCCGTGCAGGGCGAGCCGGCAAGCGCGTCGAGCGTGGCAAGAGCGTCCTGCTTGACCGACTGTGCCGTGTACACGCGCACTGCCGAGCTGTCCGAGGACGCCAGGTAGAAGGCGTCACCGGCGAACGTTGCCGACAGCGGCTGAATACCCGCAGCCTGGTTGACCAGGATCGAGCAGGAAGCCGCACCGGCAGCAGAGGTGACCGCGACGCAGCTCTGCGCCGTCCCACCCGTGCCGATCTTGAGAGTGACGGAGCGGCCCGCGATCGCGGTCACACCATCCTCCTTCAGCGTCGCCGAGAGCAGCAGGCTCGTACCATTCAGCACCGGAGCCGTCGCACCCGTATACACCGTCATCGTCTGCTCGAGCGTCACGACGAACGTGCCGCTGTCGATGCTGCCGACAAACAGGAACGAGCCTGCGTAGGTCGCCGACAGCGGGTAGCTGCCTGCGGCCTCGTTCGGCACGATCGAGCAGGAGGCTACGCCGAGGGCGTTGGTGCCGTCGGTGCAGGTCTGCGCGTCGAGCGCGAAGTCCACGGCCTTGCTGCCGAGCGGCAGGCCTGTGGCCAGATCCACGAGCTTGGCCGAGAGGACGGCCGCGTCGTGGTAGTTGCTCGTCGTGTCGCCCGTGTAGGTGATCTTCGTCGGGTGTGCCAGCACGTCGGTCGACGCGTCAGCACCATTGTCGCTCAGGTCAACCTCGAACTCGTTGCCTGCGGCATGAGCCTTGTCGACGATGATCCCGGGAGCGTCGCCGCTGACGACGATCGTCACGATCGACGAGCCACCGGCAGCGATCGTGCCGACCGGGCAGTGCACCAGCCCGGCCGAGATCGTGCAGGCACCACCCGCAGCCGTGCCCGACACGAATGTGCCCGGCCCAGCGATCGAGTCGGTCACGTCGACGCCGGTCGCGGCGTCGGGGCCGGCATTGCCGACCACGATCGTGTATGTCGCGTTCTGGCCCCAGAAGACCGAGGCGTCACCCGACTTGCTCACCCGGAGAGCGGCGACGGGGTCAACCGTCGTGCGCTCCGACTTCGTGTTGTTGCTCGGGTCGGGGTCGGACTGGTCGCCGGTGACGCTGGCGGTGTCGACCTTCACACCGGCCGAGGTGGCCGTGACCGCGAACGTGACGCTCGCGCTGCTGCCGGAGGCAAGAGCACCCACCGAGCAGGTCACGATCGGGCCGACTGCGCTGCAGTCAGGGCTGCTGAAGAAGACAAGCCCCGCCGGCAGCGTGTCGGTGACGACGACGCCGGTTGCATCCGACGGGCCGTTGTTCCGCACGGCGATGGTGTACGAGAACGTGTCGCCGTGCAGCACCGGATCGGCGCTGTCGGTCTTCGAGCTGACCTCGAGGTCGGTGACGGCTTGCACCGTCGTCGACTCCGACTTCGAGTTGTTGCTCAGGTCGAGGTCGGGCTGCCCGCCGGAGACGCTGGCGGTGTCCGTCCAGGTGCCGATCGCGTCAGCGTTGACGATGAAGCTCACACCCGCAGTGGAGCCGGACGCGAGCGCGCCGACCGTGCAGGTCACGACCGGGCCGACTGCCGAGCAGCCGGCACCGCTGACGAAGCTGAGCCCCGCCGGCAGCGTGTCGGTGACGACGACGCCCGTGGCGTTCGCCGGCCCGGCATTGCCGACCGTGATCACGTACGAGAAGGTGCTGCCCAGCAGCACCGGGTCGGCCGTGTCGACCTTCGAGACGACCCGCAGGTCGGCGTCGAGCGGTGCGACCCAGTCCTTGGCAGCCGTCGCCGCCTGCAGCGAGCCCGCTGCATCGACGAAGCTGGCCTTGATCGTGTCGCTACCGGCACCGTTGGTGTCGTGGTAGGTGAACGACACGTCGCCGTTCGCGTCCGTCACACAGCCGACGGGGACGCAGGTGCCAACAGCGCCGGCGTTCTGGCCCGTCACCGTCCAGGTCACGACCTGGCCCGCGAGCGGCGAGCCGCCCGAAGTCACATGGGCATTGACCGTGTGGTCGGTGAAGGCTGGATTCGTGTCCGTCAACGGCGTCACCGAGATGCTGCCCGACAGCAGGACGATCGACGAGCCGGCGATCAGGATGTACGCCTGACCGCAGTGGCTCAACCCGTTCGCCGGGTCGATACCGCAGGTTGGGTGACTGGGCGTGTCCGTCGCTACCGCGAGCGGGTTCCAGTCGGTCGTGAACGTCGGGAACGTCTCGTGCACCGAGCAGCCCCAGCCCTGCAGGCTCGCGGTCGTAGTCGACGCGAACGACGGGTTGGCCGCGATGATCGAGACGCTGCCACCGCACGGCGGACGCGTGTTGATCGACCACGAGCCGGAGCCCTCGCTCATGGCGGCGAGCGTCGCCGTCGTGATGCCACCGCACGTCGCGTCGAGGTAGATGCCCGTCCGGCCCGGCTGCTTGCCGGCGAACGCGATGCCGTCACGGATGATCGCGGCGCGCGCTGTGCCAGAGCCACCGTCGTGGAAGACGGGGTCGGTGCCGACGAGCACCCGGTTGCCCGCGAGCGTTCTGCCACCCGCATTTCCGAGCACCACAGGGCCCCAGACACCGGCGCTCGAGTTGACCGAGCTCGAGAGGATGCCGCACGTCGGGTCGCCGACGATCAGCACGTCGTAGGTGCCGAACTGCGCCTGGGTCATCGTGCTCCAGGTGGCGCCGCTGACGACGGTCACGGCGAAGCCCTGGGCGGTCGCGATCGTCGCCTCCTGGCTACCGGCGCCGCCGCTGACCGTGTTGCCGTTGATCAGTGCGGTCGGCGGAGCTGCACTGGCCCCGCCCACACCGATGAAGAGCGCTACTGCCGCAAGTGCCGTGAGCGCGACGATGCGCCTCAACCACGACCCTGCCTCTCTCTTGCTACTGACCATCTGTTCCCTCTCCTTCTGAGAGCCGTGGCCGCCCTTCCGGACTCCGCACCACCGCAATGCCGTCGAGGATACTCCGGATGACGCTGTTTCACAAGGGCTTCCGGCACCGCTTAGCGTTGCAGTACGGCGTCGCCGTGGATCCGGCCGTCAGGGGCGTCAGAGCGGCTGTAGTGGCACCGGCGCGGCCCCGTGCGCGAATCGCCGGCGCGGTCGTCGTCGCCGTGCTGGGCGTTGCGCTGGCACTGCCGGCCGGCGCCCTCGCGCACGGCGGCCAGCGCTCGACGAGCAAGCGCTTCCTCTCGGTCGTCACCGGCATCGTCCCGCCCGTGCCGGGCCTCGACGTCTCGGTCGCCGACCGTGACGACCGGCTCGTCATCACCAACGAAACGGGCAAGACCGTCATCGTCAAGGGCTACGAGAACGAGCCGTACCTGCGCTTCGACGCCCGCGGCGTCTCGGTAAACCGGCACTCGCCGTCACGCTGGCTCGATCTCGACCGCTTTCGCAAGGAGGATTACGTCCTGCCCAAGGAGGCGAACCCGCTGCTGCCGGCCGACTGGCTGGTGGTGTCGACCGGGCAGACCTGGGAGTGGCACGACCACCGCATCCAGTACATGGGCATCGGCACGCCGGACGAGGTGCTGAAGCCGACGAATGGCAGGATCCTGGTGGTCAACTGGGAGGTCGGCATCCTCGTCGACGGGCAGTTCTCGATCATCCACGGCCGGCTCGACTACTTCACGGGTGGCCGGGGCCCCGGCGCCGGGCTGATCCTGGCGATCGCCCTGCCGGTTGGCGGTGTGGTCGCAGCTCTGGGCGGGTGGGTGCTGCTGCGCCGGCGCCGCCGGGCTCGCGCCACCGGCTGACCGCTCCGTCGCCGCCTCCGTCGCCACGGCGACTACCCTTCCGGTGATGGCTCTCAACATCGTCACAGCCGGCGAGTCGCACGGCCCCGCGCTCGTCGCGATTGTCACCGGCCTGCCGGCCGGCCTCGAGCTCGACCGCGCGAAGATCGACCACGACCTCTGGCGGCGGCAGCAGGGGTACGGCCGCAGCCCGCGCCAGCAGATCGAGACCGACCGCGTCGAGGTGCTGACCGGGCTGCGCCAGGGGCGCACCCTCGGCACGCCGCTGACGCTCGTCGTCCGCAACGCCGATCACAAGAACTGGCTGTGGGGCATGAGCCCCTGGCCGCCCGAGGGCGAGCCGTCCGGCAAGGGCACGAAGGCGGTCACGCTGCCGCGCCCCGGCCACGCCGACCTCGCCGCGGTGATGAAGTACGACTACGACGACGTCCGCAACGCCCTCGAGCGCGCGAGCGCGCGACACACGGCCGTCACCGTCGCTGCCGGGGGAGTGGCCAAGGCGCTGCTGGCGGCGCTCGCGGTGACCGTGTCGTCGGAGACGATCGAGGTGGGCGGCGCCCACGGCGAGGCCGCGATGCGCAAGGCGATGGACGCCGCAAAGACCGACCGCGACACGCTCGGCGGCGTCGTCGAGATCCATGTCGACGGGCTGCCGCCCGGGCTCGGCTCGTACGTGACGAAGGAGGAGCGGCTCGATGCGCGCATCGCCTGGGCGCTGATGGGCATCCAGGCGGTCAAATCGGTCGAGATCGGCGACGGGCTCGACCTGGCGCGCCGCCGCGGCTCGCTCGCGCACGACGAGATCTTCCGCGACGACGAGCACGGCTTCTACC
>JANXXF010000055.1 GCA_025350775.1 Actinomycetes bacterium | reverse complement strand
GCGGGCCGGTGGCCCGTTGCGGAGGCTCCAGCGCGGAGCGCACCGGCCGGGTGCAGGCCCCACCGCCGCAGGCGGAGGGGACGAACCCCCTCGGGGAGCGGCCTGGCAGTCTGGACGAGCCGCAACGCCCGCGAAAAACGGTGGATCCAGGCTCAGCTGAGGAAGCGCTGCAACAGGGCCGGCGAGGCACGACCGAAGCCGAATCGCCGCCGCACCAGCAGTGCAGCCGCGGCCGGCAGGACGAGCAGCACCGCTATCCAGATCCCGACTACCGGCATCGCCACCACGGGAATCGAGGTGACCGTCCGCTCGATCGCCTGGCCCGAGTGATGGTTGGAGGCGCAGACATACGCGACGCCCCGCCAAGCGCATACCGGACACGCTGTCAGGATACTCGGACAAGACGCCGCCGCCGACGCCGGCCTCCTGCTCGGCCTGCCTTGCGCTGGTGCCTCGCTCGTGGGACACTCGCGCTCTGATGCACGGAGGCTGGTGAGACTCCCGCCGCTCCATCTCACTGCGACGCCCACGCAGGGCAAGGCCCTGGTCCAGCGCCTGGTCGTGCCTGCTGCGCTGCTCGGCTTCGCGGTGGCGGGCTGGTGGTGGTCGGTGCAGATGGCCGGCCAGACGACCAGCGGCGTCATGGACGGGATGGGGATGCGCGGTGCCATGTCGTTCGGCTCGTTCGTGCTGGCCTGGGTCGCGATGATGGCCGCCATGATGCTGCCCGCGGTCATGCCGGTGGTGAGGCTTTACGCCCGCGCGGCGACGCTCGGACGTGCTGCACCGGTTCCGTTCTTCGTCGCCGGGTACCTCGGCGTGTGGATAGCAGTGGCGCTGCCCGGCTATCTGGCCTGGCGCGTGATCGAGCTGCCGCTCGCAGAGGGCGCTAGCTGGGTCGGCCGGCTGGCCGGTGGCACGCTGATCGTCGCGGCGCTCTGGCAGTTGACCCCGCTGAAGGCCGTCTGTCTCCGCCACTGCCGCTCACCGATGGGGTTCTTCCTCCGCTTCGGCGGGCGCGTCACTCGACCCACTGGCGCCTTGCGGATGGGCATGGCGCACGGGCTCTTCTGTCTCGGCTGCTGCTGGGCGCTCTTTGCCGTCCTCGTCGCGGTGGGAACCATGAATCTGCTGTGGATGGCGGTTCTTGCCGGGCTGATCGTGCTGGAGCGGATCGGCCCGCAGGGTGAGCGGGTAGCGCGTGGCGCGGCCCTCGCCTTTGCGCTGCTCGGCACCGTGTTGCTCGTCCACCCGTCAATGCTCGCCCACCTCAGCTAGGAGGAACGATGTCCGCCACACAGAGTTCGGCACCGAGCACCACCGCCTGGCGGCTGACCGGCAGGGGCTATGAGTTCTGCAACTGCCAGCCCGGCTGCACCTGCAACTTCTCGGGGTTCCCGACTTCACCGGACGGGAGCTGCAAGGCCGCTGTCGCCAACCACATAGACGAGGGTCACTGCGGCGATGTCGACCTCTCCGGCATCAATGCGCTCGCGATCATCGACTGGCCCAAGGCGATTCATGATGGAGGCGGCAAGGCGATCTTCGTCGTGCCTCCGGAGGTCACCGACGAGCAGCTCGGCTGCCTCGCCCAGATCTACACCGGCCAGCTCGGCGGCCTGCCGTGGTCGATCCTCGGCACGACGTACGAGGTCGCAGGCGTCGTCCGCGCCGCCGTCGAGATCGACGACAACGGCTTGCACAGCGGCTTTCATGTGCCGGGCGTCGGGGAGGGGCGCGGAACGATGCTGAAGAACCCGGTGACCGGCGAGGAGCATGGCGTCGCGATCGAGCTCGACACGGGCTTCATCTGGAAGCGCGGTGACTGCGGCCAGGGGACCTTCGACGTCAAGGCCGAGGGCATGCACCTCTCGTTCAAGGACAGCAACTGGATCCTCTACGACTTCGATTGGAGCAACGAGGAGTAACTGCGAGTTGGGCCGACGCGCTTCGCCCGCCGCAGCCTCGCCGCGGCGGGCCTCCGAGCAGTCGCATCCCCCGGATCTCCGGGGGGAAAGCGGAGAAGGAGGGATTCGAACCCTCGATGCAGGGGTTAACCCCACATAACGCCTTAGCAGGGCGCCGCCTTCAGCCACTCGGCCACTTCTCCTAGTGAGGCCGCAGGATACCCGACGGCGCGCACTGGAGTCGCCTGCGACAGATCCCCCTTTCGAGGGATGACGACGGCTCCCCGCGGCTCCGATACTCCTCGTAGCCGGTTCCACCCCCTCACCCTCTCCGGCCACTGCGGCCCGCCACCCTCGGCGGGCCGCACCCCATTCCGGGGCGGGTGCCGTCGAGCCTCAGGCGTGCTTGCGGTACGCGTCGGGCAGGCTGGCCAG